>JBGQNJ010000279.1:0-2648 GCA_041501065.1 Dehalococcoidia bacterium | reverse complement strand
TGCTTGTTCGGCAGTCCGGGGGCTTCCACGAATGTGTGGACAGCGGCCGCGAATGCAGCATCGACGATGGAGAGAAGAGATGCGCATATTCCTTGACACCGCGAACATCGAAGAGATCCGCGAGGCGGCGAAGCTCGGCGTCCTCTCCGGCGTCACGACCAACCCGACGCTAATGGCGAAGGAGCGCGGTGCCGAATATAAGCAAAGAGTGGTGGAGATATGCGAGGTCGTCAAAGGGCCCGTCTCCGCCGAGTGCATCGCCCGCGACGTGCCGGGCATCATCGCTGAGGCGCGCCAGGTCGCCGGCTGGCATCCGGAAGTCGTCGTCAAGATTCCCATCGACGCTGCGGGCCTGGAGGCGACGGCGGCGCTGGCGAAAGAGGGCGTCAAGGTCAACATGACGCTCATCTTCTCCGCCAACCAGTCGCTGCTGGCGGCGCTTGCCGGCGCGGCCTACGTCAGCCCTTTCGTCGGACGGCTGGACGACGCCGGCCACGACGGCATGGAGGTCGTGCGCGACACCGTGGAGATATTCGACCGCTACAATCTGCCGTCACAGGTAATCGCGGCGAGCCTGCGCCATCCGCGACACGTCATCGCCGCGGCGAAGGCGGGCGCGCACATCGCCACGCTGCCCTACAAGGTGCTGCTGGCGATGCTCAAGCACCCGCTGACCGACGCCGGCATCGAGCGCTTCCTCGCAGATGCGCGCCAGTATACGAAAGTGGAGGTGTAGGACCGGATCGCTTGAAAACAAGGTTCAGATGCTGTATTATCTAAGTGGCCGAGAGGCCCACAGCTTTACTCCCTCCTATGTTCTCTTGGAAACCCCTAATCGATACTTTGACCCGAGGTTTGGACTATGAAGGCAGCAGGCGAACTGAACATTGCTGAGCTAGAGACGAGGACCCGCGAGGACCTCATGGATATCGCGAAGGAACTCGGAATCTCCGGCTATAGCGCGCTCAAGAAGCAGGACTTAATCTTTCGCCTGCTCCAGGCGCAGACGGAGCGAGAAGGCAACATCTTCAGCGGCGGCGTCATCGAGATCGTCGACGACGGCTACGGCTTCCTCCGCGGCGAGAGCCTTCTCCCGACCCTCAACGATGTCTACGTATCGCAGTCGCAGATAAGGCGCTTCGCGCTCCGCACCGGCGACTACGTGACGGGCCAGGTACGTCCCCCGAAAGACAGCGAGCGATACTACGGGCTGCTGCGCGTCGAAGCCGTGAACGGCCTCGACCCCGAGGTCGCGAAGGGCCGCCCCTACTTCGAGAACCTGACCGCTATCTTCCCCAACCGCCAGTTCAACCTGGAGACGACGCCGGACAAGCTATCGGCGCGCGTCATCAACCTCATCGCGCCAATCGGCCGGGGACAGCGCGGCATGATCGTCTCGCCGCCAAAGGCAGGCAAGACGTTCCTCTTGAAGGCGATCGCCAACGGCATCACCGCCAACTACAGCGACGTGCACGTGATGGTGCTCCTCATCGGCGAGCGGCCGGAAGAAGTCACCGACATGCGGCGCTCCATCCATGGCGAGGTGATAGCCTCCACCTTCGACGAGCCGGTCGAAGACCACACCCGCGTCGGCGACATGGGGCTCGAAAGGGCGAAGAGGCTCGTGGAAAGCGGCACCGACGTCGTCGTGCTGCTCGACAGCATCACCCGCCTCACGCGTGCCTACAACCTGGCGATGCCCACCAGCGGGCGCACGCTATCCGGCGGCATTGACCCGATAGCCCTGCACCCACCGAAGCGCTTCTTCGGCGCCGCGCGCAACACCGAAGAGACCGGCAGCCTCACCATCATCGGTACCTGCCTGGTCGACACGGGCAGCCGCATGGATGAGGTGATCTACGAGGAGTTCAAGGGCACGGGCAACATGGAGATCCACCTCGACCGGCGACTGGCCGAGCGCCGTGTCTGGCCCGCCATCGACATTCATCGCAGCGGCACGCGGCGCGAGGAGTTGCTTCTCGACGAGGAGACGCTGCGCCAGGTCTGGCTGGTGAGGCGAATGACCGCGATGATCAGCCAGAACGCGCCCAACCCCACCGAGGCGACGGAAAGGCTCCTGGAGCGGCTCGCCCGCACGGGCAGCAACGCGGAGTTCCTGGCCACGCTGAAGACGGAAGTCTAGCGTCCATCCCAAGAGCCAACCCGACAGCCTTCGCCCCTATAGCGCGCTCGCCCAGGGAAAGTCACGCCGGCGATTCTACATAACTCTTTTGCGCGCGACAAAACGACCCCAAATAGCGCCCTTTTGCCCTTGACAACCTGTCGCTTAGTCTGGTAAGGTCTCGGGGATGTTACGTATGCCGGGTGGAGGAGGCAGACTGCTGAGTTTGGCCACCAAGTAGGAGGCGAGGAGCATTAGAGGCACGCTCGGCCCGCGCGCTCCTAATCCGGAAAACCGGATAGGGTCGCGACCAAATAGCCTGGGACGACAGCCCCCCACCGCTGCCGGGTTTAGCAGGAAATATAGGCCCTGCGTCCACCTTTTTATCCTGGCTCTGGCGTCTCTATCTCTGCTCTCCACCGTCTTTTTCACCGGACACCTCGAACTCGCCACAAAGAACGTCTCTTCACCCGTAAGCCAGCTTGCCTTCTCCGACGTCGCCGCCGCCGTGGCGCCGCAGGAGGAC
>JBGQNJ010000278.1:0-2679 GCA_041501065.1 Dehalococcoidia bacterium | reverse complement strand
CCCACGACGACGTTGTCCGCCAGTGTGGGGTGTCGCTTCTCCCGCCGCGTGCTGGTGCCGCCGAGAGTGACGCCCTGGTAGAGGTGGCAGTCGTTGCCGATCTCCGCCGTCTCGCCGATGACGACGCCCATGCCGTGGTCGATGAACAGCCCCTCGCCGATCCTGGCGCCCGGGTGGATTTCGATGCCCGTCAGAAAACGTCCCACGTGCGACACAAGCCGCGGCACGAGGGGCACGCGCCTCTCGTACAGGGCATGCGAGAGGCGATGGATCTGCCGGGCGTGAAAGCCGGGATAAGCCAGGATGACTTCCAGGTTGCTCGTCGCCGCCGGGTCTTTTCGCCGGGCGGCGCGGATATCGCCGAGGATGCTATCTAAGATGGTCATTGTGCCCTCCAGGTCTTCAGGAGATTGCCCGCGAAGTGGCGGACTACGCTGTCTCGGGTGCCGCGGGGCGACACCCGCCGCTACAGAGGCAGCGACATCTCCTGCCCACGAAGGAGGGCCGTGGAAGCGCGCCCGGATGACGCGCCGGTCGTCGGGAGGGAGTGAAGTATCTCACCGGTAGCGCCTACTCTATCAGTGCGACGGCCATCGCGGCAATCCCTTCGCCCCTGCCGATCGCCCCCAGCCCTTCGTGGGTGGTCGCTTTGACGCTGACACGCGATTCATCGATTCCAATGACGCCGGCGATCGCGCTCCGCATCGCCGGCAGGTGGGGCAGCAGACGCGGTCTCTCCGCTATGACCGTCGCGTCGACGTTGCCCACTCTGTACCCCTTCTCTTGCAGCAGGTCCCGCGTCTGTCGCAAGAGCTCCCTGCTGTCGACGTCCTTGTAGGCCGGGTCGTCCGGCGGGAAGTGCTGACCGATGTCGCCGAGGCCCGCCGCCCCCAGCAGCGCGTCGATGACGGCGTGGAGGAGGGCGTCGGCGTCGCTATGCCAGCTCAGGCCGGGAGAGCCGTCGATGCGCACCCCGCCGAGATAGAGCGGGCGGGCCACGTCGAATGGGTGAACATCATAGCCGACGCCGATTCGCATGTCAGGCACGGTGCCACTTCAGGAGCATCTGCGCGAGCACGAGGTCGTCCGGCGTGGTCACCTTGATGTTGTGGTACGACCCCATGAACACCTTCACCGGGTAGCCCAGGCGCTCGACGAGGGCGGCGTCGTCGCCCGCGGGAGGCTGTCCGTCCGCCTTGCGGTGCGCCTCCATCAGCATGTCGTAGCGGAAGACCTGCGGCGTCTGGATGAGCCAGAGGTGATTGCGATTGAGACTCTTCTCCACTATGTGCTTGTCGTTGACAAGCTTAATCGTGTCATGGATGGGCACGGCGCAGGTTGCCGCGCCGGTCTCGCGGGCAGCGGCGAGTCCCTGTTCGATGAGCCGCGTCGTGACAAGCGGGCGTGCCCCGTCATGCACGACGACCCACTCGCAGGGCCCGAGCGCTTCCAGGCCGGCGCGCACCGATTGCTGGCGCTCGTCGCCGCCGAAGCAGATGCCGGCCACCTTGCCGAAATGGGCGCCCTTTATGAGCGACATCCCGAGCTTCTGCCTGTCGGCGGAGAGGACGAGCACCACGCGGTCTATGGCAGAGGAGAACTGGAAGATGGAGACGGTATGCGCCAGCAGCGGCCTGCCGCCGAGCGACACCCATATCTTGTCGCCGCCGCCCATGCGCAGGCTCTTGCCGGCCGCGACGACGATGGCGCCGACACCCTTCTTCGCTGGGCCCGCTGTTACCGTTTCTTCCGTCTCTGCCAAGGCTAGCCGTTACCCTTCGGCTGGGCGAAGATCATCCTCCCCGCTACCGTCTGCAGGACGCGCGTGACGACGATCTCGATCTCAT
This sequence comes from Dehalococcoidia bacterium, assembly GCA_041501065.1. Taxonomy (GTDB): domain Bacteria; phylum Chloroflexota; class Dehalococcoidia; order DSTF01; family JALHUB01; genus JALHUB01. The sequence goes on along the minus strand of JBGQNJ010000278.1, from coordinate 832 downwards.
CGTTCAGGTGCCGCCTGCCGCCCTCCACGACGACCATGGTCCCGTCGTCGAGAAAACCGACGCCCTGGCCCGCCTCCTTGCCCTCCTGGATCACGCGGATCGCCATCTCCTCGCCGGGCAGCACGACGGACTTCACGGCGTTGGCAAGCTGGTTGATGTTCAGCACCCGCACGCCTTCCAACTCGGCCACCCGGTTCAGGTTGAAGTCGTTCGTGATGATCGGACAACTCAGAGTCGAGGCCATCTTCACCAGTTTGCTATCGACCTCCTGCACGTCTTCATAGTCATTATCGGTTATCTCTATCGGTACCGGCGATTCCTTCTGAAGGCGGTTGAGGATATCCAGGCCGCGACGGCCTCGATTTCGACGCAGCGCGTCCGCGGAGTCGGCGATGTGTCGAAGCTCGTCGAGGACGAAGCGCGGCAGAACGAGCGAGCCCTGGATGAAGCCGGCTTCGGAGATGTCGGCGATGCGGCCGTCGATTATGGCGCTTGTATCGACGAGGAACCGCTGGCCGTTGCTCCAGCCTGCCTGCCGGTAGGTATGGCTCTTGCCGGTGCCGCCGTTAGCGATAGGGCTGAAACGGCCACCGACCAGGGCGGAAAGCTCGCCGGCACGGCCCCCCAGCAACACGATGCCTGCTCCGCCGGCAACGACCGCGGCGACGAGCGGGGCAATCCAGTCAGCAGGCTCCGGTAAGCGAGAGAGGGCAGGCACCAGTAAGACGGATACGATGAGACCTGCGGTCAGGCCCAGACCTCCGAGACCGATCTGGATGAGCGAAAGTCGCCTCAGGCGTCGCTGAACTCGTTCGACGGGCCGCGAGAAGAT
>JBGQNJ010000277.1:0-2681 GCA_041501065.1 Dehalococcoidia bacterium | reverse complement strand
TTAACGACGGTATCGTGTGGCTTGAGTTCGCGACTCGCCAGCTTGTACGGCTTGGAGATGGGCACGGTCTGGTCTACGCCGGGGAGCGAGCGCAGCTCGTCCGATAGCTCCGGGTAGATGTGCCCTATGACGCCGATAACGGTCCGCTCGACTCCTGTGCTTGTGTGGGCTGCGAGACCCGCCTCCTGCAGGTGGTCGAGCACCGCCTGTAGCTCTTGTTGGCTATGGTCTTTTTTCATTACCACCATCATCACTAACTGCTCCCAGCGTCATCCTTGCGGATGGTATTCTCTGTCCGGTCGGAGAAGGCGGGCGCCTTTGAGATAGACGTGGACGATCTCATCGGCCCGCTTCTCCGTGTTGATGAGGAGGAGGATGCGCAGACAGCGGTCGAGACTCCCGGGAACTGCGATCTCGTTGCCGCATATCAGCGGCGCATCGCTCCAGCCCATCTCGCGGGCGGCCCTTGCTGGGAAATCGGCGTCGAGGTCGTTGGTGGTAGTGAAGAGCGCCGCCGCCACGTCCTCGGCTCGGACGCCGTTCGCGGCGACCATTTCCTCGAGGAGCTCGCGGCTGGCTGCCAGGATGTCGTGCGAAGTATTGCTATCTGCGGTGATAGCGCCTCGGATACCTCTGCAGAGCACGCGGCTACCAGCTCTCGAACACGCCGGCCGTTCCCGTCAAGGGGGCCCTGCGTGAAGCGGGTCAAACACGCCGGCCAGGAAGGCATACGGGCGGCTACGACGGCGGGCGTGGCTTTCCGCCCCGACACGTATCGTCGCAGCCTGTGACCTTGTTCCCCCCATGGCCGGTTGGCACCTCGGCATGAATCTCGCGCTCTATCGCTTGAGTATCGGCCGGCGCGCCGCCTTCACGACTGCGGGCCGAAGGACGAAGCGGACGGCACTGCAGTAGCATCGCCGCTGCGTGGTGCCATCCTACCATAAGTCCGGCGCCGCGCAAAGCCCCCCTCTCGTGCGAGGGCCCGTTACCGGGTTGCGAGCGTGATGGTGAAGCTGATGAGGTTGAATGTGAAATGGGCGGCGATGGTAGTCCACAGCGAGCCGGTGTAGGCGTATCCGCCCGCGAACAGCATGCCGACGACGGTAAACGGTATGAGCGTCGTCGGCTGGCCGTGGGCGAGCGAAAACAGGAAACCGCTGATCAGCGCCGCGCCGAGGAACGAGAATCGCTTCGATAGCCCGCCGAACACGAAGCCGCGGAAGAACGTCTCCTCCACCAGCGGCGCCATCGCCAGCGCCAGGACGCCCGCCAGGACCACGAACGCCTTCTCGTCGAAGACGTCCTCTCCCAGAGTGCTCTTAGGCAGGAACTTGTTGCCGCCGATGGCGTCCGCGATTACGCCGTAGACGTAGACGGTCACGAAGGTTGCGACGACGATTGCCGCCGGAACCCAAGCCTGCTTCAGCGCCAGCGGCCGGAAGCCGAGAGCGCTCCACCGCGAACGGTACTTGAAGACGGTCAGCGCCGCGACGATGGCGAACAGCGCCGCCTCGAAAGGCAGGCTGGCGGCGAGGCTAACCTCCGTCGCGCGCTTGGTATTGGTGACGTCGATGCCGGCTGCTGCGGCCACGACCAGCGCCGCGACGGGTATGAAGATGACAGCTGCGGCCGCCAGCGCTATGCCCTGGATCACCTCGCGCGGGCCCCACATGATGCCTTCGCGCCAGTCGGGTTTCTGCCCCTTCGGTTGTGGACCGAGCAGCTCAGGTTGCTCAGGCTGATCGTATTCGGACGACATTCAAAAGAAGCCCTTCTCGTGAAGCGGCCCCCTCAGGGGCCACTACCGTCATTATCGGCGACACGCACTGCCGGAGGCAATCGGGCTATTCACGAGAAACACCGCGGGGCTTTCAAAGACACTGTAGCCGAGACTTTCCAGTCTCGGCGGCGAATTGGCAACAAGGCCAAAGAGCCTTTTCGTTAGTGGCCAGCGGCCCTTAGACCAACAGCTCCCTCGCCTTACGCTTCACGTCGGCGGCGAGAATCAGCTCCTCGCCAGCGAGGACGGCGTCGACGCCGCAGGCCGCCAACCGCTCCACGTCGGCGCGCTCAGCGATGCCGTGCTCGCTGATGACGACAACGCCCGCCGGGATGAGCGGCCTCAGGCGCTCCGTCGTCGAAAGGTCGGAGGTCTGCGTCTCGTAGTCCAGGTTCTCGATGCCGATCATCTGCGCGCCGGCGTCGAGCGCCCGCTCTAGCTCCTCCTCGTTGCGCACTTCCAGCAGGCACTCCATGTCCAGCTCGGCTGCCAGGGCCATGAGCGCGCGGAGCTGGTCGTCGGAGAGTATCGCCGGCAGCAGCGCGACGGCATCGGCCCCGAAGGCTCGCGACTCCCACATGTGGTAGGGGTCGAACAGGAAGTCGCGACGCAGGATGGCGGGACGTCCGCCCGGGTAGTAGCCGTCGAGGATGTTGCGCGTCTGCAGCAGGTGCTCAACGGCCCCCATGTAGTGCTTCGTCTCCGTGACGACGGCGATGGCTGTGACGCCGCTATGGGTGTAGGCGCGCGGCAGGCCCTGCCGTTCGATGTCGTTGATGATGCGCCCTCTGCCCGGCACCGCTTTCTTAATCTCGGCGACGAGCTGGACGCGCTTGCCGCCGCTGAGGGGGCCGCGCGGCCCTTCGAGGACCGCCCGCATGAGGCTCCACTGCTCGGC
>JBGQNJ010000276.1:0-2699 GCA_041501065.1 Dehalococcoidia bacterium | reverse complement strand
TAGCCCGACGCTATCTTCCCAAAAACGCCGATGCCGGAGACGCAGCCCAGGATCAGCCCCGCCTTCGTGCTGGAGAACCCCTGGTCCTCCAGGAACGGCACCACGTGAATGAGCACCGCACCCAGCGTCGCGAAGGCAAGGCTGAACGCCGCCGAAACGACGAAGAACGTCGGCGTCCGCAGCGCCTCGCCCAGCGACCAGCCGCCGCCCGTCGCGCCCTCACCCGTGCGACGATCGACGACCTCCTCCGCGCCGTCCGGCAGCAGCCCCATCTCCGACGGGTGTTGCCGGATGACGAACATCGCCAGCGGTGCCATCACCGCGACGATTATGCCGCCCTCAATAAAGAACGTCGCCTGCCAGCCGACCGCGTCGATTGACAGCGCGGCCAGCGGCGCGAACACCAGCCCGCCCAGGCCGATGCCCGCCGTCGTTAGCCCCAGCGCCAGCCCTCGCCTGCGGTCGAACCAATTGGCGACGACCGCGCCCACCGGCACGATCATCGTTGACGACCGCCAGGCCGCCATGATCATGAACATCACGTAGAAATATGCCAGCGATCGCGTCAGTCCCAGCAGGCCCAGGCTCACGCCCAGCATCACGCCGCCGATGCCCATCAGCCGTCGCGCGCCCACCCGCCCGACGAGCACGCCCGCCAGCGGAGCGAAGAGCCCGCTGATCAGCGCCGAGAGCGAAAGCGCCACCGATATCTGGCCGCGCGACCAGCCGAACTCGTCCTGGAACGGCACGATGAAGACGCCCATGGCATAGAAGGCGGCGCCCGCGCTCAGGAACATCACCGTGCACAGCGCGCCGACCACCCACCAGCCGTAGAACACCCTGGGACGAGCTCGCGCTGTCACGGCACGCGTTCCTCCGTAGATTCAGAGGGAAGAGGTATCTTGCGAGCGGACACCGCTAGCGCATCGACCCGGAGCCGCGCAGGCGGGGATCGAAGATGTCGCGCATCGCGTCACCCAGCAGGTTGAACGAGAGCACGTAGATGCTGAGCGCGGCGCCGGGGAAAATCGCCATCCAGGGCGCGTTGCGCATGTAGGTCAATGAGTCACCGCTTACGTCGGCTCCCCAGGAAGGAGTCGGCGGCGTTATCCCCAGGCCAAGGAAGCTCATTGCGGCGCCCAGAAGCGAAATCGCCGGTATCGCGATGCTGATGAGGACAATGATCGGCGCCACGATTTGCGGCAAGATGTGACGGAACATGATCCTCCTCCGCGATGCGCCGATAACGCGTGCCGCCTCGACATAAGTGTTGTTCTTCTCCGCCAGAACCGTCCCGCGTATGATCCGCGACGACCACGGGATCATGCCGATCACGAGGGCAATGATAAGGCTCCGGGTCGAGTATCCAAGGACGGAGTAGAGGATCAATAGCAGTACCAGCGGTGGAAAGGCGAGCCAGGCATCGACGACACGCTGCGTTATGCCATCCACGGCGCCGCCCAGGTAGCCAGAAACGAGCCCGACGATCGTAGCCAGGCCGATGCCCGTGAACACGGAAACAAGCCCGACCCTGAGCTCCACGGGTGTGGCCCTGATTACACGGCTCAAGATGTCGCGGCCCAAGGAGTCCGTGCCGAAAGGATGCGACAGCGTCGGCGACTGCATAATCGCGAAATCCTGCGCCGTCGGGCTGTACGGCGCGATCCAGCCTCCGAATACTGCGAGCAACAGGAACAGGATGACCCCCATGAGCCCCAGCATTCCCAGCGGATGGTGCTGGAGGCGCGCCATGAAGCTAACGGCCCAGTGTCTGTTCTCCGGCAAAGTCTGCCAGGCTTCGATGGCCTGCGCTTCAGTCGCCATGCTTCGACCTGCTATACATAACGAATCCGCGGGTCCAGCCACACGTAGGCGATATCGACCGCCAGGTTGATGAACACGTATACGACCGCCGCCAGCACGACGACGGCCTGTACTCCCATGTAGTCCCTGGAAAAGATAGAAAGGAAGGTGTAGTAACCGATTCCGGGCAGCGTGAATATCCTCTCGACGACGATGGCTCCACCAAGCAGCGCGCCCATCTGCAAACCGACGACTGTCACGATTGGGATCAACCCGTTCTTCAAGACGTGCCGCCACACGATCGTCCGCTGCCGCAGCCCCTTCGACCATGCCGTGCGCACGTAGTCCTGTCGCAGCACCTCCAGCACCGACGAACGCGTCAGGCGCATGATGCCCGCCGCGCCCGGAATCCCGAGAGCCAGTGACGGCAGTATGAACTGCTGCAGGTTCCCAATCGGATCGCTAAAGATGGAAATGTGCCCTGTGGGCGGCATCCAGTTGAACCAGATGGCCGGTGCCATCAAGAACAACGTGCCCAGCCAGAAGCTTGGAATCGAGAGGCCGAAGACCGCCGTCGTTCGCGTTATCAGGTCTAGCGGGGTGTTCGGCCGCACGCCGGCGATGATTCCCGCTGGAATCGCCAGCAATACCATCACCGCCATCGCCATGATCATCAGCTCTAGCGTCACCGGGAATCGCCGGGCGAGATCGTCCCTCACGTCGGAGCGGTAGTAGTAGGACTTGCCGAAATCTCCCCTCAGCAGTCCGCCTGCCCATCGCCCGTATTGGCCGAATGGCGGCTTCCAATCGAAAAGCGGCTCATTCAATCCGTAGGCGGCGCGATACTCGGCCAGCGACTCCTCAGTTGCAGTCGTGCCGAGAGCGACCTGCGCGAC
>JBGQNJ010000275.1:0-2723 GCA_041501065.1 Dehalococcoidia bacterium | reverse complement strand
TGGAGTCGGCCGCCGGTCTGCCATTCGACCTTGCGGAGGAATGACATGCGGCTAGCCATCGGCAGCGACCACCGCGGGTTTCGCCTGAAGCAGACGCTGATGCAGCACCTGGCAACGGCGGGCCACGTCGTCGCCGACTTCGGCTGCTATGACGAGAACGCCGTCGACTTCACGGACGTCGCGATCCCGCTGTCGCAAGCCGTCGCGGGCGGCGAACACGACCTCGGCCTCCTGATCTGCAGTAACGGTGTCGGCATGACGATCTGCGCCAACAAGATCAAGGGCATACGCGCCGCCCTCTGCCACGACACGTTCGCTGCCCAGCGCGCCCGCAAGCACACCAACGCCAACATCCTCTGCCTCGGCGCCTGGTGCATCGGCGAGGGAGTCGCGCGAGAGGTCGTCGACGCGTTCCTGGCCGGCGAGTTCGAGGGCGGGCGTCATAGCAGGCGTCTGGAGAAGCTCGATGCGCTCGAAGCGCACTGGGGCGAACCCACGGACCCAGCCGCGAGGAAGGACGCGTAGTCTCCGCCGTGAGAGCCGCAGACAGGGATGCCGTGCTCCAACCGCTACTCGACCGCTACGGTCGGCGTATCGAGGCCGAGTTGCGACACGCCTTCGAAGGCCGCGACCTTGTCCACTACAGCCTTATGCGCTATCACCTCGGTTGGGAGGACCGCGACGGCCGCCCCCAGGATGCGCGGCACGGCAAGCTGCTGCGTCCGCTGCTCTGCGTCACGAGCTGCGAGGCCGTCGGGGGAGAAGCCGACACGGCGTTCCCGCTCGCCGCGGCGGTCGAGCTGCTGCACAACTTCAGCCTCATCCACGACGATATCGAGGACCAGAGCCCACAGCGGCACGGACGCGACGCCGTCTGGCGGGTCTGGGGCATCGCGCAGGCGGTGAACGCCGGCGACGGCATGTTTGCGCTGGCGCACGTCGCGCTCGACCGGCTCTCCGAGGCCGGCGTCGATGCGCAGCGCGTGCGGGCGGCAACCCGTCTCCTGGACACGGCTTCCCTGCGTCTTTGCGAGGGACAGTACCTCGACTTGGCCTTCGAAGAGCGACTCGAGGTGTCCTGCGCCGATTACTTGACGATGGTCCACGGCAAAACGGCCGCACTGATGGCCGCGGCGGCGGGAAGTGGCGCGCTCGTCGGCGAGGCGCCGCCGGGTGTGGTCAGCGCCTTCGAGCAGTTCGGCGAGAAGCTGGGCTTCGCCTTCCAGGTGCGCGACGACGTCCTCGGCATCTGGGGCGAGAGCAGGGAGACCGGCAAGCCGACCGGCGAAGACATACGCGCGCGCAAGAAGTCGTTCCCCGTTGTCTACGCGATGGAGAGCGCTGCCGCCGGCGACGGCGAGGAGTTGCGCACAATCTACGGCAGGGACAAGCTGAGCGAAGAAGACATTGCAACGGCGTCGCTGTTCCTCGAACGCGCCGGAGCGCGGGTGCACAGTGAGGAGACGGCTTCGCGCTATGCCGCGGAGGCCCTGCAATGCCTCGCGGACATCGACCTGCCGCCGGAGAGGCGCCGCGACCTGGAGCTCCTGGCAGACTATTTCGTCAACCGCGAGGCATGATCGGCTTGACGGAGGGGACCGATGAACAAGATGACAATCCGTGACATCGACGTTCAGGGCAAGCGGGTGCTGGTGCGCGTCGACTTCAACGTGCCCTTCGACAAAGAGACCGGCCGCATCCTCGACGACAGCCGGCTGCGTGCCGCGCTGCCGACAATCCAGTACCTTCGCGAGCACGGCGCGCGCGTCATCCTCTGCTCACACCTGGGCAGACCGAACGGTAAGGTCATCGAAGAGCTGCGAATGTCGCGCGTCGGCGTCGGCGACCGCCTGAGCGAGCTGCTGGGAGCGCCGGTGCACACGCTGTACCACGTCATCGGACCAAAGGCAGTGGAGGCCACGCAAGCGCTGAAGCCGGGCGAGGTGATCCTGCTAGAGAACGTGCGCTTCTTCCCGGAGGAGGAGGTGAACGACCCCAAGATGTCACACGCGCTGGCGGAACTGGCCGATATCTACGTCAACGACGCCTTCGGCACGGCCCATCGCGCGCACGCCTCGACAACCGGAATCGCGTCCTACCTGCCCGCGGTGGCCGGCTTGCTCATGGAGAAGGAGATCGACTACCTGGACAAGGCGCTTACGAATCCGGCGCGGCCTTTCGCGGCGGTAATCGGCGGCGCCAAGATAAGCACCAAGATCGGCGTCCTCCGCAACCTCCTGTCGCGGATCGACTGTCTGATCGTCGGCGGCGGCATGGCTTCGACGCTCCTGAAGGCGAACGGCATCGACGTCGGCGAGTCACTGGTGGAGGACGACCAGTTGGACACGGCCCGCGACCTCATGGAGCAGGCGGACGAGAAGGGCATACCGCTGTTCCTGCCTGAGGACGTCGTCGTTGCCGACCGCATTGCCGAGGACGCGCTCTCCGAAATCGTGTCCGTCGACGACGTCCCTCAGGATATGCGCATCGTCGACATTGGGCCGAGCACGGTGGCGAGCTTCCGCGAGGCCGTCGAAGACTGCATGACGGTGATCTGGAACGGCCCTCTCGGCGTCGCGGAGTATCCGGCGTTCGCCAAGGGGTCGCTGGGCATGGCGGAGGCGCTGGCCGCCCTCAACGCCACGACGATCGTCGGCGGCGGCGAGACAGTGGCGCTCATTCACGAAGCGGGCCTGGAGGACAAGTTCACCCACGTGTCTACG
>JBGQNJ010000274.1:0-2753 GCA_041501065.1 Dehalococcoidia bacterium | reverse complement strand
CGAAGTGAAGGCGGAGATAATCGCCGTCGGCACGGAGATACTGCTGGGCGAGATCGTCGACACCGACTCGCAGTTCATCGCCGCCCGCCTGCCGGCGCTGGGCATCGACCTCTTCTGGGTGACGCAGGTCGGCGACAACCTAGGGCGTGCGCGCGAGGCGCTGGAGCGCGCCTGGCAGCGCAGCGACCTCATCTTCACCACCGGCGGCCTGGGCCCGACAGCTGACGACCTGACACGCGAAGCCATCGCCGCCATGCTCGGCGAGGAGATGACGGCCGACCCGGCGCTCGAGCAGGCCCTGCGCGACCTCTTCGCTCGACGGTCCCGCCCGATGCCCGAGCGCAACGTCAAGCAGGCGACGCTCATCCCCTCGGCCCGCGCCATCCCCAACGCCTACGGCACGGCGCCCGGCTGGTGGGTGGAGCGCGAGGGCCGCGTCATCATCGCCATGCCCGGCCCACCCGGCGAGATGCGCCGAATGTGGGAGGCGGAGGTCGAGCCGGAGTTGCGGCGCCGTTCGCAGGGCATCGTCCTCGTCTCGCGCACCCTGAAGACGTCCGACGTCACGGAGGGGCGCGTCGACGAGGTGCTAGGCGAGCTGAAGCACGCCGCGAACCCGACCGTCAGCGTCTACTCGCGCGCCGACGGCATCCAGGTGCGCATCGCCGCCAAGGCCGCCGACCGGCACGCGGCAGACGCCCTGATCGCGCCCGTCGAGGCGGAAGCGCGACGCGCCCTCGGCGACGCCGTCTGGGGCGCCAACAACGACACGCTGGAGAGCGTCGTCGGTGGCATGCTGCGCGAGCGCGGGCTTTCCCTGGCGACGATGGAGTCGTGCACGGGCGGCCTGCTGGCCAGCACGATCACCGACGTGCCCGGCAGCTCCGACTACTTCAAGGGCGGCCTGGTCTCCTACGCGACTGAGATGAAGCTGGCCTGGGGCGTCAGCCGCGAGGTCGTCGAGACGTACGGCGTCATCAGCGTCGAGTGCGCCCGCGAGATGGCGCGCGTTGCCCGCGAGAGGCTGTCGGCGGACATCGGCGTGGGCGTGACGGGTGTTGCCGGGCCGGCCGAGGAGGAGGGGAAGCCGGTGGGCACCGTGCACATCGCGCTCGATGATGGGTCGGACAACGTGCGGGTGGTGACCTACCAGTTCGCGCAGAGCCGTGAGATGGTGAAGCGCCGCGCTGTCACGACCGCCCTCTCCCTACTCCGCCGCTCGCTGCTGCAGGAGTGATCCGCGGCAGGCTAGACTATTGACAAGCGCGATATAATCCATTCGTAATCCACAAGTCCGCCGCGGTTGCCCGCTCGTTCCTCATAGGACACGGGAATTGACACTCCTACCGCTTGTCAGAGCTGCGCTGCTTGCTGCATTCGCAACTGGGAGTCTCTTCTATCATGATTCGGGGATGACATCCTGGCCACCGGACGACCCCGGCGTGATTGCCACGATTCCCCTAGACCCGAACGAACGCCCGTGCGCAGTGGCAGTCAACTCCACGACCAACCGCATCTACACCGGCAACTGCAACTCCACTGGCGCGAACATCATGTCGGTCATCGACGGCGATACGAACACTATTGTGGCGATTGTCCCGGGTAGCTTCGGCCCCCATGCAGTGGCGGTCAACGCAGCGATCAACCGAGTCTACGCGACCAACGGCTCTAGCAACAAGATCTCCGTTATTGACGGTGAGACTAACACCGTGGTGGCAAGCGTGCCCGTGGGCTCCAACCCGGGGGACGTGGCGGTCAATCCTGCCACCGACCGCATCTACGTTGGCAACAGGGGCAACGCCACCGTCTCGGTTATCGACGGTGGCACGAACACCGTTGTGGCGACTGTCCATGTGGCCTCCTGGGCCCCGGGGCTGGCGGTGAACCCAGCGACCAACCGCACGTACACGGCGAACTGTGCGGCGAACAGTGTCTCGGTCATACAGGACTCGCCGGTCCCCGCCACCCCAACGCCGACCCCGGCCAACACCAACACACCAACGGCGACGGCTACGCCCATCACAACGACTCCCACGCGTCCGGCCGGTGTGGGCGGCGTGGTCAAGGTCCCGCCCGCCGCTATCGCCGCTCAGTCTAGAAACCAAACCGACTCTCCCTGGTCGCCCGGGGCCTACGTCGTGGTCGGCGCAGGAGGAGCGCTGCTGTTGTTAGCGAGCGCTCTTCACGTGAGAAGGCTCCATTTCGTGAGGCGGCGATAGGGGGTCGGCAGGCGGCTGGGCAGCGAGTCGGTGTCCCCCAGGATCTCGCGATGAATGTTCTCGGGCATTCCCGCTGTCTGGCTCGCTGAGAACGCGCCATAGTTGACTTCGGCGGTACAATACGGGCGAGTCGACATGTCATCGCGCGCCAAGACCGCCCTCCTGCTAGTCGCCGTCATCGTCGTAGCCGCTTTCGCGACGCAGACGGCCGCCGTCGCCCAAGGGCAGCGCTACCACGACGAGGTCTTCGCCTCAGTCACCGTCACGTCAGACATCGCTTACGGCCGGGCAGTCGATGAGCACGGCGAGGTCGAGATGCTGCGCCTCGACCTCTACCAGCCCTCCGGCGACACGGAGGCTGCGCGGCCCACCTTCGTCTGGATCCACGGCGGCGGCTTCAGCAGCGGCGACAAAGCCGGCTTGTTCGAAGCAATGCTCGCCGGCCGCTTTGCTAGGCGCGGCTACGTCGTCGCCTCGATTAACTATCGCCTGCGCGAGGGCGAGTACTACGGCTTCGGCGTCGGCGACCCGAGG
>JBGQNJ010000273.1:0-2761 GCA_041501065.1 Dehalococcoidia bacterium | reverse complement strand
GTCGACGACGGTGAAGATGACGACGAAGACGGCGACGATTGGCGGCCGATCGCGCACAGACTTACCCGGCATCGACGAAGCTCCCTTGCAGCGACCAGGGGCTCGCGCGCTCGACGCGGACGCGCACAAGTTCGCCCGGCCGACAGTCGCCGCTGAAATGCACGAGCTTGTCGCTGCGCGTGCGGCCGCACCACCTACCCTTCGCGCTCTCCTCGACCAGCACTTCCTCGACCGTGCCGACGAGCGCGGCGTTGATCTCGCCGGCGACGCGCTTCTGTAGCGCCTCGACGGCCTGCAAGCGGGCCCGCTTCACCTCCCGAGGAACGTCGTCGGCCATCTGTCGCGCCGCGATGGTGCCGGGCCGCGGCGAGTATGCGGCGATGTGGACTTTGTCGAAGCGGAGGCGTTCCAGGAGGTCGTAGGTGCGCTCGAACTGGGCATCGCTCTCACCACAGAAGCCGACGATGACATCGGTAGAGATGGCGACGCCGGGGATGCGCCGCCGGGTGCGATCGACGACGGCGACGTACTCCTCCGCCGTGTAGCCGCGTCGCATGCTGGCCAGCACGTCGTCGTCGCCGGACTGGAGGGGCAGGCTGAAGCATTCGCAGACCTTCGGCAACGCCGCGACGGCTTCGACGATGCTCTCCGTTACGTCGGTGGGGTAGGAGGTGAGGAAGCGGATGCGCTCCAGGCCGTCGATGGCGTGCAAGTCGCGCATGAGGCCGGCGAGGCCCGGTTCATCCGGCAGGTCGCGGCCGTACGCCTCGACCGACTGGCCGAGCAACGTTACCTCCTTCACGCCGCCGTCGACAAGGTGCTGCACCTCCGCGTGGACGTCGGCCACTGTGCGGCTGCGCTCGCGGCCGCGACGATAGGGGACGATGCAGTAGGAGCAGAACTTGTTGCAGCCGTAGACGACGGGCACGAAGGCGGTGGGCGCTTCGACGGCGGGAAAGACATCGCTCCAGAACTGCGAAGGCGCGCAGCCCTCGGGCAGGCCGTCGATACCGGTGGCCGCGACGATCTCGGCGAAGGCCTGCGGCGGCGCGAAGGCGTCGACGTACGGGAAGCGGCGTCGCAGCTCGTCGAGCCGCGGCCCGACCATGCAGCCGGTAAGGACGATCCTGAGGTCGCGTCGCTTCGCCTTCAACCGTTTCGCCTCGCCCAGCTTGCTCGCGGCGCGCTGCTCGGCGTGCTCGCGCACCGCGCAGGTGTTGACGACGAGCAACTCCGCGTCTTCCGGGGCGTCGACGGCTTCGTGGCCGAGGCGGGCGAGGCCGGCGGCGAGCTTCGCGGAGTCGGCCTTGTTCATCTGGCAGCCGAAGGTCCAGATGTAGTAGCGCAAGCCAGTCCCCTCGAAAAAGATACCCCCTGAAGGGGCATGCGTCCAAATGCTGGCGGAGGGAATGGGATTCGAACCCATGACCCCAGTTTCCCAGGGTAACCGCTTAGCAGGCGGCCGCACTAGACCACTATGCGATCCCTCCGCGAAGTCGATGTTAGCATGCGGCGCGATGCCTTTCAAGCTCGACGGCGGGCTCCCGGCCCCGCGAGGATCCGTCAGAGTCGCGGATTGACGGAAGATGGTACAATTGCTGCGATTCTGAGGCGGCGCAGGCTCCGATCTTATGTCACGTCGCATCGGACCTCATGCCCTCCCGCCGAAACTTACGAGGCACAGGGATGTCGAAGCGCTCCCAGGCGGCTCTGCTAGTCGGCCTCTGCGTCCTGGCAGTCGCGCTGCTGGGCGTGTGGTATTCGCGCGCGCAGGCGCCGGATCGTTTCTCGGAGAGCGCCGGCCTCGTCGAGGAGCCCACGCCGGCCGCAACCTCCACGCCCGCTCCCGCCTTCCCCTCGCCCATCGCGGATGGCGACGTCGACGGTGACGGCGTGACGAACGACGTCGACAACTGCCCATTCGTCCCGAACGCCGGCCAGAGTGACGCCGATGCGGACAACGCCGGCGACGCCTGCGACTCGGGAATCGATTCGCCCGCCGCGGGCATGGGAATCGACGCATCGAAGAAGATGGTCAACACGACCGCCGGAGCCGTTCAGACGTGCTATCAGTCCGGCGTACCCCACACGGACGGAGCGGGCGGTATCAGGACAACCTACGGCCCCGACTCTTTCTTCCCGAACGGCGTCTTCTGGGTCAGCGATCATCCCACCGACGCCGCCGCGATCCCGGCTTTGAGCGCAGCCGGTTTCAACACGGCGCTGACGACACGGAACGCCGACGTTTCGTCGCTGCTGGCCCAGATCACGGGTGGCTCCTTCAAGCTGATCATCAACGAGGACCTGCTGCCGGGAGACCACTTCATCAGCCAGCCGTCGACCTTCGACGAGGAGCTGTTTCAGCGCTATAAGGACGACCCGCGCGTCCTCGCCTGGTGGCTGGACGACGAGCCACTGCACATGGCGGTGAGAAGCATAACTACCCCGGAGCCGAGCTACGACGCCATCGCTCAGGTGTATCGCGAGCACAAGAGCCAGACGAGCCAACCGTTCTTCATCACCGAGGCAACGCTTCTGGATGTCGGGCCCTGGTGGGAGCGTTTCCTCAACCTGGGCGACATCGCCAGCACGTACCTCTACCCGAAGACCGTCACCTGGGACGGCTCCTGGGATGATACCGCGGACGCCGTGAGGTCGATGGTCGAGGCCGTGGACGGCAAGAAGCCCGCCTGGTTCGTCCCGCAGGCCTGGATGGGCGTAGACATGTGGGTGTACCCGACGCCCCTGGAAGAGAGGGCGC
>JBGQNJ010000272.1:0-2779 GCA_041501065.1 Dehalococcoidia bacterium | reverse complement strand
GGTCTTCTTTGTCGAGGTGATGGGCAGGGAAAGCGGCGCCCTGGCCTTGCATGCCGGTCTATCCTCCGGCGCCGACGCCATTCTTGTGCCGGAGCTGCCAACGGATATCGACGAGCTCGCCGCCGTGCTTAACCGAGCCATCCTGCGTCGGTCGCGCAGCCTCATCGTCGTCGTCGCCGAGGGCCAGACGGCAGGGGGCGCCTTCGCCATCGCGGAACGCGTTCGCCCGCGGATCAGGCTCGAATGCCGGGTAACGGTCCTGGGGCACATCCAACGCGGCGGCGTGCCGACGGCCCGCGACCGGCTGCTGGCGTCGCGACTGGGAATCGAGGCGGTGAAGGCTCTGGTAGACGGCAAGACGGCGCACGTCGTCGGAGAGATCGACGGTGATATCCGGCTGACGGCGTTCGCCGACCTGACGGCGGACAAGAAGTCGGCGCCTCTCGCGCTCCTCGACCTGCTGCCGGACCTCTTCTAGCCCGCCGTCAAACGTAGCTGCCGATGAGCTGGACGGCGCCCGCCAGGGCCAGCATGTCGTTGGAGCCGTCTTCGATGAGCGCGGCCCGGGCATCGCGGAAAAGCTTTTCGACGACGCACTCCTTGGAGAGGCCCATCCCACCGAAAAGCTGCACGGCGTCGCTCGCGACCTCGAAAGCGACCTGCGTGCAGTACACCTTGGAGCCGATGCCCAGCCTCGACACCGGCAGCATGGCCGCAGAGTTGTAGACGGCTACCGCCCGCGACAACTGCCGCGCCGACTCCACTTTGATGAACATGTCGAACAGCTTGCGCTGCACGAGCTGGTGCTCGCAGAGCAGCTTGCCGCCCTGCACGCGCTGCTTGCAGTAGGCCATCGCCTCCTCGAAGGCGGCGCGAGCAACGCCGGTGAAGAGGGACCCCATGCCGCCGTTGGCCGTCGACAGTACGAGGTCGGCCGCCAGGATGTACATGTCCTGCTCGACGAAGACGTACTCCTTGGGGATGCGCACGTCGTCGAAGAAGATCTCGCCCTGGTTGAGAGCCCGCTGCCCGATCTTGTTCAGCGGCTTCCCGCGCGAGACGCCGGGCAGGCCCAGAGGGATGACGGCGATCCCGCTGCCGGGCATGCCCTTGGAGCGGTCGATGGCGAAATGGACCATCGCGTGTGTGGCAATCGTGCCGTTCGATACCCATGCCGCCTTGGCGCCGTTGATCAGCCAGTCGTCGCCGTCGTGTCGGCCGTGCGTGTCGAAGGACGTGCGCTCATCGGTGTATTCGCCGGTGCCGAAGGCCAGGCAGTCCGAGCCGTGACAGGGCTCCGTGATCGCCCAGCATCCTATGAGCTTCGCTTCCCTGTCCTGGACGAAAGGCGTCACCAGGTCGTCGATCAGGCGCTGGTTGCCTGTCATAGTCGCCGCGACGAGCCCCATCATGAACGGCATGGCCGACACTCCAAGCCCAACGCCGAAATCAGAAGAGCCCCAGCCAATCTCCTCCGCCAGGATATGGCCGTCGAGGCCGCGGATGTTGGCGCCGCCTACCTCCTCGGGCAGGGCTGACACGTGATGTCCGAGCTCGTAGAACTTGCGGAAGACGTCCCAGAAAACGGAGCCTTCCTTGATCACGTCTTCGGGATCCGCGAGCTTGTCGAGCTCCATGCTGGCGGGGCGCGCCACCTCGGCGGCGAAGCGGTGCATCTCTTCTTTGAGGGATTGCTGCGTGGGAGTCAGCTCGGGGTTGAGGTCCAAGTAGGTGCCCATTCCATGCTCCTTCTGCTTCGGGTTATCGCCGGCCGTGATGCGGGCATGATTGCACAGTGTCGCCGTGAGCCGCAACCGGAGCCGGCCGGGAAGCCGATGGCCGCCGGTTGATTCCTGTCCGCCTCCGTACTAGAGTTGACATATCATGTTTGAGAGCCACTAGGCGGTTCGTGATAGGAGAGAATAACGATGGCAATGGTGAATTCGGCTGAATACCGGCAACGCATTATGAAAATGCGGCCGAACGTCTACATCGACGGCGAGGTCGTGGGGAGGGACGACCCGCGGCTCGAGCCGGGCATCAACGTCATGTCACAGACCTTCGACGTGGCGCACGAGCCCGAATACGAAGGCGTGATGACCGCCACGTCTCATTTGACGGGCGAGAAGATCAATCGCTTTACCCACATCCACCAGAGCGTCGAGGACCTGCTGAACAAGCAGAAGATGACGCGGCTCTACTGCCAGAAGCTCGGCGGCTGCGTCCAGCGCTGCATGGGCATCGACGCTACCAACGCGCTGTCCGTCGTCACCTACGAGGCCGACCAGAAGTACGGCACGGAGTACAACAAGCGCTTCCTCAAGTGGCTGGCGAATTTCCAGAAGAACGACCTGGCCGGAAACTGCGCCCAGACCGACGTGAAGGGCGACCGCAGCAAGCGCCCGCACCAGCAGGCGGACCCCGACCTCTACCTGCGCGTCGTCGAAAAGAAGTCGGACGGGATTGTCGTGCGCGGCGCCAAGGCCCACAACACCAATGCGCCCTACGTCGACGAGATCATCGCCATTCCCACGCGGTTCCTGACGCCTGAGGAGGGCGACTGGGCCGTCGCCTTCGCGATCCCGAGCGACTGGGAGGGCGTCCACCTGTCATGTCGCGCCGCCGCGCCGCGCGCTCGTAAGCGGCTCGACTCCCCTGGCTCGCACTACGGCGACGTGGAGTCGCTCACCATCTTCGACGACGTCTTCGTGCCCTGGGAACGCGTCTTCCTCTGCGGCGAGCACGAGTTCGGGGGGCAGCTTGCGCTCCTGTTCGCGCT
>JBGQNJ010000271.1:0-2790 GCA_041501065.1 Dehalococcoidia bacterium | reverse complement strand
GTACCTCTGCGCCAGCCGCTCGTAGTCTACGTAGCCGGTGACGGTGCAGACGTGGCCCGGCGCCAGGAAGCCCTGAACGCGATTGTCCGGCCCAGATGCTATCGCTTCCAGGGCGGGCGGCACGAGGACGTGCGAAGTCAACATAAAGAAGTTGTCGATGCCTTCCCGCTCGGCGACGACGGCAGCCATCGCATTGGCTGGCGCCGTCGTCTCAAAGCCGATGGCGAAGAAGACGACCTTCCTGTCGGGATGCTCGCGCGCCAGCTTGAGCGCATCGAGCGACGAGTAGACCATGCGCACGTCGCCGCCCTCCGCCTTCACGCTCAGCAGGTCCTTGGCGCTGCCGGGCACGCGCAGCATGTCGCCATAGGAGACGAGGATGACGTCGGGTCGCAATGCCAGGGCAATCGCCTGGTCGATGATCTCGACCGGCGTCACGCAGACCGGGCAGCCCGGTCCGTGGATGAGCGCGACCTGCTCCGGCAGCATCCGGTCGATGCCGTACTTGAGGAAGCAGTGCGTCTGGCTCCCGCAGACTTCCATGATGGTCCAGGGCTGCGTGACGGCGCCGGCAATCGCGTCGAGGAGCTTGCGGGCGGCGTCACCGTCGCGGTACTCGTCGAGGTAGCGCACTACGGCCCCCCCAGCGTCCTCAGCATGTCGAAGACGTTTCCCGCTTCGTCGGCGTCGATCTTGCTCAGCGCAAAGCCCACGTGGACGATGACGTAGTCGCCGACCTGCGCGTCGGGCACGAGGTCGAGATAAACGTCGCGCGTGGCGCCGCCGAAGCGCACCTTCGCCGTGCGCAACTGCTCGCCCTCTTCGATGGAGACGATTTCACCCGGTATTCCTAGGCACATCCCTTATCGATCCTCGCTGCCGCCACCAGCACCTGCCCGAGCGCGATGCCGCCGTCGTTCGGAGGAACGCGCTGGTGCGTGAACGGCTTGAAGCCTTCGCCCTCCAGGCGGCGGAAGGCACGCTCTGTCAGGTAGCGGTTCTGGAAGACGCCGCCCGTCAGCGCGATCCTCGACGCGCCGGTCCTCCTCGCGACTTCAACGATGGCCTCCGCCAGCGTGTTGTGGAACCTGGCGCAGATGACGCCAACCGGCACGCCGGCGTCGCGGTCGCGAATGACCTCGCGGAAGAGCGGCTCCCAGTCGAGCACCAGCGGCTCGCCCTCGCGAAGCGCGAAGTCGTAGCTGTCATCGACGCCACGTTCGGCGCGAAACTCGACCATCATTGCCGCCTGCCCTTCGAACGAGCAGACCGACCTGATGCCGAGCAGCGCGGCGACCGCATCAAATAGTCTACCAGCGCTCGTCGTGACGGGCGAGTTTACGCCCTTCGCCAACATCTGGCCAAGAAGCGACAGATCGCCTTCCGACAGGGGCTCGGCATCGGTCGGCGGCGGCAGGAGGTCGAACCCCGCGCCGATCTCGTGGAGCAGGCCGACCGCCGTTCGCCGCGGCTCCTTGATCGCCGCCTCGCCGCCGGGTAGACGGAACGGCCGCAGGTGCGCGACACGCCGGTAGTCGGAAGCATCGCCCAGGAGGAACTCGCCGCCCCAGAGCGTGCCGTCGCCGCCGTAGCCGGCGCCGTCCCAGGTGACGCCGAGCACGTCGCCCTCGAGGTCGTTCTCTGCCATGCATGCCGCCAGGTGGGCGTGATGGTGCTGGACGGCGACGGCCGGATAGGGCGCGCTCTTCGCCCACTGCGTCGACAGGTAGTCGGGGTGGGCGTCGTGCGCGACGGCGACGGGCGTCACTTCGTAGAGCGACAGGAGGTCGGCGATGACCTTGCGGAAGGCGAACAGCGCCTTCGCCGTCTCCAGGTCGCCGATGTGCTGGCTGACGATGACTTCGCTTCCCCTTGAGACAGCGACGGTGTTCTTCAAATGACCACCGACGGCAAGCAGCGGCGGCAGCGCCCGCTTGACGATGACCGGCAGCGGCGCGTAGCCGCGGGCGCGTCGCATGACCATCTCGCGGCCCAGTTGCACGCGCGCGACGGAGTCGTCGACGTGGCGTTCGATGGGCCGGTCGTGGACCAGGAAGCGGTCCGCTATGCCGGCGATGGCCTCGACGGCTTCGGCCTCATCGGTGACGATGGGCTCATCGTGCAAATTGCCGCTCGTCGCCACGACGGGGAAGCCCAGCTCCCGCATCAGCAGGTGGTGCAGAGGCGTGTAGGGGAGCATGGAGCCGGCGTACGGGTTGTCCGGCGCGACCGACAGAGCTAGCGCATTATTCGGCAGGCGTTCCAGCAGGACGATCGGGCTCTCCGGCGACGTGAGCAGCCGCTCCTCCAGCGGCGAGACGCGTGCGTACCGCCTTAGCGACTCCAGGTCCGGGAACATGACCGCCAGCGGCTTCTCCTCGCGGCGCTTCCTCTCGCGGAGGCGTCGAACCGCCTCGTCGTTGCGAGCGTCGACCAGCAACTGGAAGCCGCCGAGACCCTTGAGAGCTACGACGAGCCCTGCCGTCAGGGCCGCGGCCGCCTGCCTGAGGGCGTCGTCGTCCGTCGCCAGCGTCTTCCCTCGCTCATCCCACAGGGCGAGACGCGGCCCGCAAACGCCGCAGGCATCGGGCTGGGCGTGGAAGCGGCGGTCTTTCGGGTCGTCGTATTCGTGATGGCAGCGCGGGCACATCGCGAACGAGCGCATCGTCGTATTCGCCCGGTCGTACGGCAGTGCGCGGACGATGCTGAAGCGCGGGCCGCAGAGGGTGCAGTTGATGAAGGGATAGCGATGGCGCCGGTCGCGCGGGTCAAGCAGCTCCTCGCGGCACT
>JBGQNJ010000270.1:0-2803 GCA_041501065.1 Dehalococcoidia bacterium | reverse complement strand
GACGAGGTTGTTCTGCAGTTCGACCCAGCAGTTCTCCCGCCCGAAGGCGTCGACGTAGCGTCGCGCCGCCGCCTCCGCCTCGCGCATATGCCCAGCGGCGATGAGCGACGGCACTTCGCCCTTCTTGCAGCCGGAGAGGGCGATTAGCCCGTCGCTATGGCGGGCCAGCGTCTCGAAGTCCACTTCCGGCTCGCCACGCCTGCCCGACGTGTGCGCGTGCGTGAGGAGAAGACAGAGGTTAGCGTACCCTCGCTGCGACTCGCAGAGGAGCGTGAGGTGGTAGTGGGGTGGGGCAACCGGTGTCAATGCCCCGGCCTTCAGGCTGGGGTCGGTATTATCTCCAGCCAGCGTGATCTCCGCGCCGGTAATAGGCCGCACGCCGAACGCCTTCGCCGTCTGGGCGAACGCCATTGCGCCGTAAAGGCCGTCGTGGTCCGTCAGGGCGAGAGCGTCGTAGCCGAGGTCGCGCGCGCGCAATGCCAGCTCCTCCGGCGTCGATGCGCCCTCTCGGAGGGAGTAGCAGGAGTGGCAATGAAGTTCGACGCAAGGGGACATATTTACAACATTCTTGTTTCTGTGTATACTATTTTCAGAATAGTATTACTACGGAGGCTAATTATGACTATTGCAAAGATGTCCGGCAAGGGCTTGGTAGTCATACCAAAGGAGATACGTGAGCGGCATGGGCTTAAGAAAGGCGACAAAGTCCATTTCATCGATTTCGGCGGCGTAGTCGCAATTGTGCCGTTCTCTGAGGATCCTGTTGTCGAGGGATTCGGCATGCTCAAGGGCGGCCCTTCAATGACCGAGGGGCTACTGCTCGACCGGCGCTGGGAGATGGAACGGGAGGAGAAGGATCTTCCTCCACCTGAACTGCAATCATGATGGACAAACCCCTTTTGGTGCTCGATAGCTTCGCACTCCTCGCTTTCTTTCAGGCTGAACCTGCTGGGCTTAGGGTGAAGGAAATCATAGAGCAGGCTATTCGCCGAGAAATTCATGTGGCTATCACCGTAGTTAATCTCGGAGAGGTAGTGTATCGAACGGTGCGGCAGCACGGCCTCGAACGGGCGCAGCAGGTATTGGCGAAAATCGAAGAGTATGAGCTTGCAACGGTGAACGTGGACCGCGAACTGGCATTGGCAGCCGCCCATCTGAAGGCGCGGTATCGGATGGGCTACGCTGACTGCTTCGCAGCGGCATTGGCGCAACAACTGGATGCTACTATCGTCACCGGTGACCCCGACTTCCGGCAAGTCGAAGCGTCGGTGGCTATCGAGTGGCTGCCGGCTACTTAATAGCTCTGCTCGCACCATAGCCCTCGCACCAGATCGTGGAAGACGACGAGGGGCCGGCCATCCTCCAGCAGCAGGCGATAGTACAAGCGCGACACCTCCTCCCGCCACCACTCGTCGTCGATGCGCCACACGTCTTCGATCCGCTCGACCGCCAATCGACGCCCGCCCAGCACAACGGCGACCGGCTCCCCCGCATCGCCCGTTGCCACCGTCAGCGGACGCGGCTCCTTCAGCGGACTCAGCCCCGTCACGGTTCGTAATCGATGAGGGCGTGACGCCTCTCCGGCAGTCGCGACCACGGCTCCACCTCCACCACCCGCGATACGAGAGGCCTCCCCCAGCGCGCCCGCAACTGGCGCACTGTCTCGCCGAGCTGCCGCCTGAGCCCCGCCTTCTCCGCGAACAGCGTCGACTGGCGGCCGCGCTCCTCCGTTATCCCCGATAGCTCGATAATCAGCTCTTCGACAGGCGCCGGTAGGGCGGCGTTCGCGAGGACGCTCTTGGCGATGAACAGCATCCGCTCCCAATCGGTAACCGCCTCGTGGAAGGTGAGCGTCTTCTCCCAGCTCCGTCCGCCCCAGAGGGCAGCGCGCAGTCGCAGGCGACGGGCGGCGCGACCGCGTAGTCGCCAGTGCAGGCGCATCAGCAGACGCCGGCAGGCGACGATCAGCGCCTCGACGCTGACGGCGACCGTCGGAAAGCGCAGCGTCTCGCTCATCACTTCCTCGTGACGGCGCGGCCGCAGCGGCTCGCTATCGATGCCGCGGGCCAGCTCCCAGAGTCGCATCCCTTCGCCGCCGAACTGCGCCTGCAACGGCCCCGGCGAGAGCGACGCCAGGTCGCCCATGCTGCGCAGGCCGTACAGGTCGAGCCGTCGCAGCGTGTCGGGCGAGGCCGGCAGGAGGGAGACGTCGAGGGGCTGGAGGAACTCAGTCTCCTTGCCCTCAGGAACCGTGCAGACCTGCCCCGGCTCGCTGGTGACGGCAGCCGCCCAGGCGACGAATTTCCCCTCCGCTATGCCCACGCCGGCCACAAGCCCCGTGGCCTCCCGGAGCGAGCGGATGATCAGCTCTCCCAGGTCCAGCTCCCTCTCGTAGTGACGCGCCAGGCCGCCGGCGTTCAGATAGGCTCGGCCGAACGAGGCCTGCTCCACCTCCGGGCTGAAGCCCTCCAGCACGACGAGCATCGAATCGAAGACGTCGCTATAGCGAGAAGGATGCGGCGGCAGGAAAACCGCCTCGCGACAGAGGGCGAGCGCCTGCCGGAGCGGCATGCCGGCACGCACGCCCTGCGCCTCGGCCTCCGGCGAGCAATCGAGCACGGCTTTCCGCTGGTCGGGCGTCTCGCCGATGACGAGCGGCCGGCCGCGAAGCGCGGGGTCGCGCCGTCGCTCCACCGCGGCGGGGAAGTGAGGGATGAGCACGCAGGCGATGCGCATGGCCTTACCCGAAAGCTGGTCTGGTAAGCTCCAATAATAGAACATGTGTCCTACTCTGTCAAGACCT
>JBGQNJ010000269.1:0-2835 GCA_041501065.1 Dehalococcoidia bacterium | reverse complement strand
CCTAACTCGAAGTACCTTGGGGCCATCTGGCCGGCCCCCAAATGAAGCAGATTCTTGTAGCGGCCGTGATCTTCTCCGCGGCGCTCGAACTCGTCCCTAAGCACTGCCGGACCCGGAAAGAAGACTACCCCATTGCGGCCCCCATTCAATTGCCTGCATTGGCCAAGACCGCGCTTGTGTAAGCGGCGGAGCTCCCTTAACACGAGTGCCGCCGGTATTCCGGTGCGGTGCGATAGATCGAGTTCGGTTATACCCGTGAAATCTCTGTTCCAATGGGCTACGACCTCAGCAAGAATCTTGCTTCTACTTAACGCCATCTGCCTTATCCGGCCCCCGTCTCCTTTTCCTTCTTCCCGCGGCCGACGATGACCATCGCCGGGCGCAGCACGCGGTCGCCGAGCATGTAGCCGCGCTGCACCTCGGCGACCACCTTCCCCTCCTCCCCTTCGCCGGACATCGTTGCCTCGTGGTAGCGGGGGTCGAAGTTCTGGCCCTCCGTCTTGATCTCCGTCACGCCGCTCACCTCCAGGATCGCCTGGAGCTTGCGATGGATA
This sequence comes from Dehalococcoidia bacterium, assembly GCA_041501065.1. Taxonomy (GTDB): domain Bacteria; phylum Chloroflexota; class Dehalococcoidia; order DSTF01; family JALHUB01; genus JALHUB01. The sequence continues at coordinate 2,281 of JBGQNJ010000269.1, read as the reverse complement.
AGGCGAATGCCGTCCACCCAGGTGAGGCCGGCGAGGTGGGCGTCGACGTTGCGGAGGGCACGCTCCAGGTCGTCGAGGATCGGCAGGATGTTGATGATCAGCGCCGCGTTCGCCAGCAGCGCGACCTCCTGTCGCTCCTGCTCCGTGCGACGCTTATAGTTCTGGAAGTCGGCGGCGGCGCGCTGCCAGTTGGCGAGGTAGCCCTCCGCCTTCTTCTTCTCCTCTTCGAGCTGCGCTTTCAGCGTCGCGACGTCCTCAGCGGAGGCAGCCTGGTGGTGCTCGCCGTGGCGCTTTCCGCCGGTTGAGCTGCGCTTGTCGACTGGTGACAGGTGCTCTGGGTCTTGCTCGGACATCCCTGCCCCCTCCGGCCGCTCGCTATCCCCGCGCGACGAGCTGGCCCGTTAGCGATGAGAGGTAACGCATGGTAGGTATGATACGGGAGTACGCCATCCGCGTCCTCCCGATTCTCTTCGCCTATTACTACTGTAACACCTTCCTGCTTTCAGGCGATGATCGCTCAGAGTCTTTGCACTCTGACTGCAGGTCCTTCCTCTCTCTACTCCATCGAGCCTCCCTACCCAATCAAATTCAGTTAACCATCGGCTCCGTTGACCTGTCAAGTGGCGGCGCTCCGCTACTGACCGATTCAAGCGGGCATGCTATACTCCTGGCGATGGAGCTTATCTGGCTTGGGAGCTTCTGCTTCCGAATCCGCAGCCGCGAGGCGATAATCGTCACTGATCCCTGCCCCAAGGGCAGCGGCTACGCTATCGGCAAAGTGGCCGCCGACATCGTGACTGTCTCCTCTGATCACCCCGACAACAGTAATCTCGCCGCCGTCGCCGGCGCCCCGCTTGTCATCTGGGGGCCCGGCGAGTACGAGAAGGCTCAGGTCCTCATCACCGGCATCGCCACCGACCGCGTGGCGGGCGAGGCCGCGAAGAACACCGCCTACGTCATCGAGACGGAGAATCTGCGCATCTGCCATCTGGGACGGCTCAGCCACGTGCCCACATCCGATGAGGTGGAGGAGATGAGCGGCGTCGACCTGCTTCTCGTCCCCGTCGGCGGCGACGGCGCCCTTGACGCAACGCAGGCCCAGGAGACGATAACCCTCCTGGAACCGAAGCTGATCATCCCCATGAACTACGCTACGCCCATCGCAAAGGCGAAGCTCGATCCCGTCGACAGCTTCCTCCGCGAGACAGGCGCCCCTGCCGTAGAGCCGCTTCCGCGCCTGTCCGTGAACCACTCGTCGCTCCCTCACGAGCCGACGGTCGTCCTTCTGGACTACAAGCGCTAGCCGGCGGCTCCTTTCGCAGGCATAAGAAACGGGCGGCTTTTGAGCCGCCCATGCTGTTCGACGAGACCGCCGTCTAAGGGAGGTAGTTCAGCGGGTTGACGATAGACCCGTTCAGGTGCACCTCAAAATGCAGGTGGTAGCCCGTCGAACGGCCGGTCAGTCCGACGTAGCCGATGACGTCGCCCTGGTTGACGTACTCGCCCTGGCTGACGGCGAACGACGCCATGTGGGCGTACAGCGTCTCGAAGCCGTTCTGGTGGCTTATGACCGCGTAGAAGCCGTAGGAGCAGCAGGAGTTCCCACCAGCGAAGGTAACGACTCCCGATGCGGCCGCTCGAATCGGTGCGCCCGGGCTGTTGTACTGGTCGATGTCGATGCCGAGCGGGTGCGACCCGGAGTAGTAGCTGGAGACGCGCCCCTGGACTGGCCAGATGAAGCCGCTCGATGACGGCGGGCCGGGCTCGGACGCTTCCGGAGCCGGGCTGGTCTCCTCCGAAGGCGGGGGTGGCGGCTCAGGCGTCGCAGCGGGCGGAGGCGGCGCCGGCATCGTGCCGTTGGGTACGAAGACTATCTGGTTCTCGGCTATGCCGTCGGCGTTCGCCAGGTGATTGCCGCCGAAGCTGACGATCGACTGAGTGTCGACGCTGAACCTGGCGGCAATATCGCTGAGCGTGTCCCCCATACGTACGTCGTAGATAATGCCGTCGCTCATCGGTACGCGCAGGAACTGACCGACGGCCAGCGTGTCGGCGTTCTCAAGGTCGAGATTATTCCAGAGGATCGACGCGTCCGCGATGCCGTAGCGCGTCGCCAAACTGTCGATGGTGTCGCCTTCCTGCACCGTGTAGATGATATAGACCGGCGGCGGTGGCGTGGGAATGGGCGTTGCCGGTGCGCTTGCCGCCATCATCGTCTCGCCGGAGGATATCGCCGGCGCGGGCGATTGCAGGACCAGCGGCAAGGGGGTCGCGGTCGATT
>JBGQNJ010000268.1:0-2837 GCA_041501065.1 Dehalococcoidia bacterium | reverse complement strand
TACATAGAAGTCGATCTGCCCGGCCAATCCGGGACCTTCACCTTCGACGGCGCTGAGACCGTGCCCCTGCTGGCGAACCAGCCCCACAGCGGCAGCGGCCAGTGGTGGTCGGCACGCGGTGACGACATAGACACCACGCTGACGCGCGAACTCGACCTGAGCAGCGTCGACAGCGCGACCTTGCGCTTCTGGACCTGGTTCGACATCGAGAGGTGGTACGACTACGGCTACGTCGAGGTCTCGACGGACGGCGGCGATACCTGGCAGGTCCTGCCCGGTCGCCAGACGACGGAAGACGACCCCGTCCGCCAGGCCTACGGTCCGGGCTACACGGGCAGGAGCGGCGGCGGCGACACGCCCGAGTGGGTCCAGGAGTCGATTGACCTGAGCGCCTTCGCCGGCCAAAAGGTGTTACTCCGCTTCGAATACGTCACCGACGGCGGCCTGAACACGCCCGGCTGGGCCATCGACGATGTCAGCATCCGCGAGATCGGCCTCTTGGACAACGCGGAGAGCGACGGCGACTGGACAGTCAGCGGTTTCCAGCGCATCACCGGCCCCATCGCGCAGAGCTTCGTCGTGCAAGTCATCGAGGTCGGTGACCAGGCCACGTCTACGGGCGGGCAGGAGCAAGCGCGCCAGATCGCCCTCGACGCCACGAACGACGCGACCATCGAGCTGCGAGGGCCGGACCAGGGCGTCACGAAGTCCATCATCGTCATCGCCGCCATGAGCGAGGCGACGAGCGAGGAAGCGCAGTACAGCTACTCCCTCACCGCCGGCCCTTAGGCTTGTCGCCTGTCCGACCGATCTATATGATTGGAAGGGATGATGATCTCTGTCGTAGGAGGCGACCGAGCTTCAGAGAAGGCGCTCGCCCTGGCCGAGGAAGCGGGGCGAGAGCTCGCCGACCGCGGTTGCGTCCTCGTTTGCGGCGGACGCGGCGGCGTCATGGAGGCGGCCTGTCGCGGCGCTCGCAGCCGGGGCGGCCACACAATCGGCATCCTGCCGACGATGGACCGGAGCGGGATGAACCCCTACGTTGAGTTTCCCATCGTCACCGGCCTGGGGTACGCGCGCAACGCCGTCGTCGTACTATCCGCTGACGCCGTGATCGCAGTCGAAGGCTCCTACGGCACACTCTCGGAGATAGCGCTCGCCCTGGCCTACCACAAGCCGGTCATTTCTCTGGCGAGCTGGACATTCGCCCGCGAGGGTCACAAGCCGCCGCCCATAATCCAGGCCACCGACGCCCGCGACGCCGTCGAAAAGGCGATGGCAGCGGCTCGGGCTTCGACAGGCCCCAGCACAGAAGAGGTTCCCGCCCATGGAGATTGAATCCGTCCGCGCCCGCGAGATCCTCGACTCCCGCGGCAACCCGACGCTCGAGGTCGAGGCCACCCTCATCGAAGGCTCCGTCGGCCGCGCCGCCGTGCCCTCAGGCGCCAGCACCGGCATCCACGAAGCGCTGGAGTTGCGCGACGGCGACGCGAAGCGCTACGGCGGCAAGGGTGTCCTGAAGGCCGTCGATAACGTGAACTCACGCATCGCCGGCGCCGTCGCCGGCCTGTCCGCGTACGACCAGCGGGCGCTCGATGGGGCGATGATCGCCCTCGACGGCACGCCCGACAAGTCGAACCTCGGCGCGAACGCCATTCTCGGCGTATCGCTGGCTGTCGCGCGCGCCGCCGCGTCGTCGGTCGGCCTGCCGCTCTACCGCTATCTCGGCGGCCCGACGGCGAACCGGCTGCCCGTACCGATGTTCAACATCCTCAACGGCGGGCGCCACGCCATGGGATCGACCGACTTCCAGGAGTTCATGGTCATGCCCGTCGGCGCGACCTCCTTTGCGGAGGGGCTGCGCATGGGCGCGGAGGTCTACCATGCCCTGAAGAAGGTGCTGGCGGAGCGCGGCCTGTCTACGAACGTCGGCGACGAGGGCGGGTTCGCGCCGTCGCTCGCGGGCAACAGCGACGCCGTCGAGGTCGTGCTCGCCGCCATCGAGGCCGCCGGCTACCGGCCCGGCGAAGACGCCGTCATCGCCCTCGACCCGGCTGCCAGCGAGTTCTACGACGCCGACTCGAAGCAGTACCGCCTGGCGAAGGAGGGGCGCTCCCTTAGCAGCGAGGATCTTGTCGCGCACTGGCAGGACTGGTGCGCGAAGTATCCCATTGTCAGCATCGAGGACGGCCTGGCGGAGGACGACTGGACTGGCTGGTGGAAGCTGACTGCCGAGATCGGCCGCGACGTGCAGCTCGTCGGCGACGACCTCTTCGTCACCAACACGGAGCGCCTGGCCAAGGGCATCCGCGAGGGCGCCGCAAACGCCATCCTGATCAAGCTCAACCAGATCGGCACCCTGACCGAGACCCTGGACGCCGTCGCCATGGCGCAGCAGGCCGGCTGGGCGGCGATCATCAGCCATCGCAGCGGCGAGACCGAGGACACGACCATCGCCGACCTGGTAGTCGCGACGGGCGCCGGCCAGATCAAGACGGGCGCGCCGGCCCGCAGCGAGCGGGTCGCGAAGTACAACCGACTGCTGCGCATCGAGCAGGAGCTGGGCACCTCTGCTGAGTATGCAGGGTGGAACGCTTTCCGCCTGCCGGCCCTGCGTGAAAAGAACAAGCGATGGGAGCAGAAATGATCATCACAACAACCCCCAGCATCGAAGGAAGACCCATACGCGATTACATGGGCATCGTCACCGGCGAGGCGATACTCGGCGCCAACCTGTTCAAGGACTTCGGCGCATCGATTCGCGACGTCATCGGTGGACGGGCCGCCGGCTACGAGAAGGACCTCCAGAAGGCGCGCGACATAGCCATCGATGAGAT
>JBGQNJ010000267.1:0-2843 GCA_041501065.1 Dehalococcoidia bacterium | reverse complement strand
GCGTGCAGGACGTGGCGAACGCCGACCTCGTCGTCATAAACGGCGTCGGCCTCGAAGAAACGCTGATGGGCCTCATTAACAACAACGTGCGCAAAGGCGTGCCTGTCGTCGAGATGGCCGCCGGCCTGCCGCTCATCGGTGGTGACGTCAACGAGCCGACGGGCAACCCCCATCTCTGGATGGACCCGCAGTACGCGATGCACTACGTCGAAGGAATACGCGACGCCCTGATCGGCGTCGACCCGGCGGGCGAAGCGGCGTATCGCGCCAACGCCGGTGCCTACCTGCAACTGCTAAGCGCCCTCGACGGCGAAATCGCGACGGCGATGGCGTCGATCCCGCAGGACCGGCGAAAGCTCGTCACCTTTCACGACTCCTTCCCCTACTTCGCCCAGCGCTACGGCCTGCAGGTCGCCGGCACGGTCGTCGAAGCGCCGGGCAGGGAGCCTAGCGCCCGCGAGATGGCCCGCCTGGAAGACAGGATTCGCGCCGACAACATTCGCGTCGTCTTCAAGGAGCCCGAGCTGAATGCCCAGTTGCTGGAGATGGCAGCCCAGGACGCCGGCGCGAAGGTGATGACACTGCTCAACGTCGCCTACGCGGACAACGTCCACTCGTACATCGACCTGATGCGTTTCGACGCTCAGCAACTCGTGGAAGGGCTGGGTTCGCCATGAGACTCCTCCCGCAGAGACGCAACGAAGAACTTCCCCGAGACGGCGCGGCTGTCGTCGTCGAGGACCTGTGGGCGGGCTACGGCGACCGCGCGGCGCTCCAGGGCATCGACTTCGAAGTGCCGCGGGCCAGCATCGTCGGCCTCGTCGGACCGAACGGCTCCGGCAAATCGACGCTGATCAAGGTGATCCTCGGCATGCATAGCGCCTGGCGAGGTCGCGTCCGCATCTTCGGGCGCGAATCGCGGAGCGTCCGCCGTCTCATCGGCTACACGCCGCAGACGGAGATGGTCGACTGGGACTTCCCGGTGACCGTGCGCGAAGTCGTCACGATGGGACGGTTCGGCCGCCTGGGCCCTCTGCGCTGGCCGGGAGCGCCGGACAAGCAGGTCGTGCAGAAGTGCCTGGAGCGCATGCGTCTCAGCGACCTCGCGAACCGGCAGATCGGCGAGCTCTCCGGCGGTCAGCAGCGACGCGTTTTGATCGCGCGGGCGCTGGCGCAAGAGCCGCAGGTTCTCCTCCTCGACGAGCCGATGGCCGGCCTCGACGCCACAATCCAGCACGAGTTGCTGTCGCTTTTCGAGGAGCTGCGCGATGAGGGCAAGACCCTGCTCGTCGCCACGCACGACCTCTCCTGCGTGAGCTGCTGCTTCGACCGCGCCCTCCTAATGAACCGTCGCAAAGTGGCCTACGGCGAACCGGAGAAAGTGTTCACGAAGGAGCTGCTCGACCAGGCGTTCGAGAGCCACCTGATAACACTGCCGGTGGAAGGGACATTCTACGTGGACCATCACGGCCATGCATGACATCTGGACCTGGCTGTCGGAGCCGTTTCAGTACGCCTTCATGCAGCGGGCGCTGCTGGCCGTGGCGATGGTCAGCGCCGTCAGCGCGGTGATCGGCGCCTTCGTCGTGCTCAAGGGCCTGGCGTTCATCGGCGACGCACTGGCCCATGCCTCGTTCGCCGGCGTGGCGGTGGCCTTCGTCCTCGGCGGCAGCATCTACCTCGGCGCGGTGATTGCGGCGATCGCCACCGCGATGGCGATCGGCTACGTGGGACGTCGTGCGCGCATCAGCCTAGACACGGCAATCGGAATTCTTTTCGTCGGGGCGTTCGCCTTGGGCATCGTCATCATCAGCCGGCAGAGCAATTACACCGTGGACTTATTCAGCTTCGTCTTCGGCAACGTGCTCGGCGTCGGCTGGCGCGACCTGCTTGTGATCGGCGTGATGGCGGGAGCGATCATCGCCGTCGTCGCCGTCTTCTACAAGGAGCTGCTCTTCTACTCCTACGACCCCGACATGGCGGCCGCGTCCGGCATTCCGGTGCGGCTCCTGCACTACGGGCTCTTGGCCCTGATCGCGATATCTGCGGTCGTGGCTCTGAAAGCGGTCGGCATCGTGCTCGTTGTCGCGATGCTCGTGACGCCGGCGGCGACGGCCGCGCTGCTGGTGCGGCGACTGCACCTGATAATGATCGGCGGTGCCCTGATCGGCCTGGCGTCTTCGATCATCGGGCTGTACGTCTCCTACTACGCGTCCGTCGCCTCGGGCGCGGCGATAGTCCTGGTCGCGACGTTCCTCTTCACGCTGGCACTGGTCTTCTCGCCGAGGCGCGGCCTGCTGGCGGCTATGCGCCGTCCCGCCGAGTTCTACGCGGTCGAGCGGCAATCCGCGGGGTCGACGCCGCCGGACGTCGCCTGACGCCCTGCGCCTTCCCTACTACGATGCCCGCCGCGATGGTATACTGAGAGCCGTTCGTGGCCCCGGCAGGCCTGCGCCGGGGAGTCGTGCTCAAGGGGGAATCAACGTGGCGTCGCGGAAACGCCTTTTTCTATTCGCTGCCGTCGGACTGGGGACCGTCTGGAGCTACTCCCGGCGGGCCGTCCGGCGCTGGGAGGACGTCGACCTGGCAGCGGCGACGCAGCCGGGCCGGAACGTGGAGGTCGACGGCGTTCACCTCCATTACGTCGAAGACGGCAGCGGCCCTCCCCTCCTGCTGCTGCACGGCCTCAACGGCTCCACCTTCGGCTTCCGCTTGCTCATGCCCTACCTGACGCCACACTTCCGCACCATAGCGCTCGACCTTATGGGCTTCGGCTACTCCGACAGGCCGCAGCAGCGCGACTACTCGCTGGGGGCGCAGGCGCGCCTCGTCGCCGGCTTCCT
>JBGQNJ010000266.1:0-2858 GCA_041501065.1 Dehalococcoidia bacterium | reverse complement strand
GGCCGTGGCCCTCGACAGCCGGAATCGATGGGTGCGACGCTTCGCTATCGCATCCCGGGGTCGCTCGGGATGCCGAGCGACGGGCCCCGCACGCCTCGCGACATCACGAAGCGTTTTTCCCCCATACTGCGGGCCCACCTATAATAGACGCGATTACTTCGAGTCGAAATGAGGAGCAGAGTATGAGAGGGATCTTCGCGAGCTGGCGCCTGCCATTGCAGGCCCTTGCGATCGCCGCCGTCATCGTCGGTATCAGGCTTATAGTCGAACGCACGGAGGTGGAGACCATTTCCGTCAGCCCTCTGGTGGCGACGATCATCACCGCGAACGTCTTCATCATTGGCTTTCTGCTGACGGGCGTCATCTCCGACTACAAGGAGAGCGAGAAGGTGCCGGGCGACCTTGCGGTCTCCCTGGGCGCAATCGCCGACGAGTGCGCTCTCATCTGGCGACGTAAGGAGGCCGCGCCCGCCCGCGATGCCCTCCGCGAGGTGTTCGAGCTGGTGAGAGCGGTAAAGGGCTGGTTCTACAAGGACGTGCGCAGCCACGAACTGCTGGAGCGCGTCAGCGGACTGGGAAATCACTTCGCCGAGATGGAGCAGTTCACCCAGCCGAACTTCATTGTCCGGCTAAAGCAGGAGCAGACATCGATCTCGAGGCTGCTGACCCGCGTCCACACCATCCGCGAGACGTCTTTCGTCTCTTCCGGCTACGTGATGGTCAAGCTGGCGACGGCGCTGGTGCTCTTCGGACTCCTGCTGCTGGAGGTGCACCCCTGGTACGAGTCGGTCTTCCTGGTCGGCGTCATTGCCTGGTTCCTCAGCTATGTCATTCTCCTCATCGCGGACCTGGACAACCCGTTCGACTACACGAAGGACGGCAAGGCGCGCGGGCAGGAAGTATCGCTGAAGCCGCTGGAGGACGTTGAAGTCCGCATCGCCCACGAGCTCGGCCTGCCGAACTACACGCCGGCCGCCGCCGGTGGGCTCGCCGCTGCCCTAGAAGCCGAGCCAAACGTGGGCGCCTGAACTACACATCGCTCAACAGGCGGCCACCAGCGGTTTCCGCCTGTCCCTTCGAAGCCGATAATCCAGCGTGACCATCTCTGATTGACGACGGACGCTACTCGGCGAAGGATTGTTAAGCGGCTTGATCACACCTCCTTCACGCCTGCGGTACGGCCTTTCACGCTGCCTTCATGTCGCGCGTGTAGCATCCTGTACAGTGCATCACGAGGAAGGAATCTGGTGACACGTATCACTGTGCCCGTCCGGGCCCCCGAGTTCCCCGGCGACGTGACCTGGCTCCAGGGCGGGCCGCTCACCATGCATGACCTCCGCGGCCGTCCCGTCCTCATCGATTTCTGGGACTACACCTGCGTCAACTGCCTGCGCACCATCCCCTATCTCAAGGAATGGCACGCCCGTTACGCGCCGCACGGGCTGGTAATCATCGGCGTGCATGCGCCGGAGTTCGCCTTCGCGCGGGAACGCGGTTACGTCGGGCGAGCCGTCAAGGACCTGGGCATCGAGTATCCCGTCGTGCTCGATAACAGCCACGAGATTTGGGATGCCTATGCCAATCGCTACTGGCCGGCGAAGTACCTCGTCGACAAGGACGGCTACGTGCGCGCCTACCACTTCGGCGAGGGCGCCTACGAGGAGGTGGAGAGCCAGATCCAGTCGCTGATAAAGGAGGCGTCGCCGGATGCGGAGTTGCCGGAGATAATGCCGCCCATGCGGGAGGAAGACAGGCCCGGCGCCGTCTGCTATCGCGGCACGCCGGAGCTATACCTCGGCTACGCGCGCGGTCGCATCGGCAACAGCGAAGTCTCGCCGGACAAGGCGGCGCGCTACCACGAAGAGCTGACCGAGAGAGACGGCTACGCCTACTTGGCCGGCGACTGGCTCCTGGGGAAGGAGAGCCTGTCGCGACCCGAAGGAGCGGGAGGCGAGAGCAACCTCTACCTCCGTTACGCGGCGAAGGAAGTCAACCTGGTGGTCTATCCGCCGCGACAGCCCGGCAAGATCGAGCTCTTGCAGGACAGCCACCCGCTGCCCGCCGAAGACGCTGGCGCCGACGTGCGCTTCGAGGACGGGCGGAGCGTAATAACCGTCGACCAGCCGCGGATGTACATGCTGGTGAACAACCGCGAGTTCGGCACGCACGACCTCACTCTCTCGACGGCGAGCGACGGCATCGGGCTGTACGCTTTCACTTTCGTAACCTGCGTCGCACCCTGAGCGACGATCCGGCGCGACCGCACAGGAGAACAACCCGGCGTGGACGGCAAGAGCGCGACCAGCGTGGCCCTCGTCATAGCCGCGGCATGCGTCGTAGCGGCGTACGTGTCAGCGGCGTGCGGCGGCGGAAAGGGCGTTTCGCCTACGCCTCCGCCTCTGACCCCGACGGCCTCTGACACGCCTGCGCCGGCCCCCGGCCCCGTCGCGAACGCCTACCGTCTCGTGCAGACGCTTCCCCAGGCGAACTTCGACCGGATGCTCGGCTTCGCGGCCAGTCCCGGCAGCCCCAACGAAGCCGTCGTGCTCACGCAGGGCGGCGTCATCTATCGAGTCGCCATCGACGGCAGCTTTTCGCCGACCGTCTTCGGCGACGTGTCAGGCTTGCTGATCGCGAACCCGGGCAGCGAGGAAGGGTTGCTCGGCCTCGCCTTCTCGCCGACGTTCGTCCGCGACGGGCGCGTTTTCATCGACTACAGCGCCGGCAACCCCCGACGCAGCGTCCTTGCGCGCTTCGACGTCGTCAACGGCGCCATGGACATGGCGAGCGAACGCGTCGTCATGGAGGTGCCGCAGCCGTTTGCCAACCATAACGGCGGCCAGCTTGCCTTCGGACCG
>JBGQNJ010000265.1:0-2874 GCA_041501065.1 Dehalococcoidia bacterium | reverse complement strand
GAGGCATGCTGCCGGCGTCCGTCAACGGCACCACCATCTCCTTCCTCCCGGACGGCAAGGTCTTCGCCGAGCTCGACTACGACTTCACGACGCTCGCCCAGCGCCTGCGCGAATGCGCCTACCTGGTCAAGGGCGTCTGGATCCGCCTCCTCGACGAGCGCGACGGCCGCGAGCTGACGTTCTACTTCGAGGGTGGCATCCAGAGCTTCGTCCGCCACCTCAACCGCGAGCGCATCGTCCTCCAGCCGCGGCCCATATACATCGAGAAGCAGAGCGACAGCACATCGGTCGAGGCCGCGCTCCAGTACAACGACGGCTTCACCGAGGCGACGTTCAGCTTCGCCAACACCATCAACACCATCGACGGCGGCAGCCATCTGACCGGCTTCCGCAGCGCCCTCACCCGCGTCCTCAACGAGTACGCCCGCAAGCAAAAGCTGCTCAAAGACGACGACTCCAACCTCTCCGGCGAAGACGTGCGCGAGGGGCTCGTCGCCGTGATCAGCGTGCGCCTGCCCGAGCCGCAGTTCGAGGGCCAGACGAAGACGCGCCTGGGCAACCCCGAGGTGAAGGCCCAAGTGGAGACGGCCATCGCCGACGGCCTCGGCCAGTACCTCGAGGAGCACCCCCAAGAGGGCCGTCACATCATCGAGAAGTGCATCACCGCCGCCCGCGGCCGCGAGGCAGCCCGCAAGGCGCGCGACCTCGTCATCCGCAAGGGGCTGCTCGACGGCACGAACCTGCCCGGCAAGCTCGCCGATTGCTCAGAGCGCGACCCCGAGCGCTGCGAGCTCTACCTCGTCGAGGGCGACTCCGCCGGCGGCTCCGCCAAGCAGGGCCGCGACCGCCGCTTCCAGGCGATACTGCCGCTGCGGGGCAAGATCCTGAACGTCGAGAAGGCGCGTCCGGAGAAGATCTTCGGCCACGTGGAGATCGCCTCGATCTTCAAGGCGCTGGGCGCCGGCGCCGGCGAAGACCTGGACATGTCGAAGCTGCGCTACCATCGCATCATCATCATGACTGACGCCGACGTGGACGGGGCGCACATTCGCACGCTGCTGCTCACGTTCTTCTATCGCCAGATGCAGGACGTCATCCACAGCGGGCACCTCTACATCGCCCAGCCGCCGCTGTACCGCATCTCGCGGGGCAAAGAGCACGTCTGGATCTACAACGACAAGGACAAGGACGACTACCTCAAGCGGGCGCGCGACGGCAAGATCACCGTCCAGCGCTACAAGGGCCTCGGCGAGATGAACCCGGAGCAACTCTGGGAGACGACGATGGACCCGGACCGTCGCACCATCCTCCAGGTGAACATCGAGGACGCCATGAAGGCGGAGGAGCTATTCACGGCGTTGATGGGTGAAGAAGTAGCGCCGCGCAAGGCGTTCATCCAGAGTCACGCCGCCCAGGTCCGCAACCTCGACATCTAGCCAACATTCCGACTCTCTCGTTTGACATACTTCTGCACGTCGCGTACGAAGCCTTCCGAGTCCTGCAGCCAGACGCGTACTGTATTTGCCCCCACGATAGGGATCACCCATCCCCTCGTGATCGTGGGCGCGGTCCACCATGGCATTCGAATTGCGGGCCTCAGCGAAATCTTCACGAAGCTCACGTCAGCATCGGAGCCGTAGAAAAGCCATCCGAAAAACGCATCTGCCAATCCGCCCTCTCGCCAGGTGCTCAACGATACCGATTGGACGTCTCGCCAGTAGTACTCCTGTCGCGACAGCGCCTGAAAGACCGCCATCATGTTGGGAGTCACTGTAACGCCCACGGCGCGCCGGAAATCCAGGACCGTCATGCCCACCCCAAGCAAGGCGCTCAGAAGCCACAGCATGATCAGTACGCCCAACGCCAAACCACATATGCTTCCGACCGCCCAGAAGGCCACAAGAAACGCGCATCCTACTACCACCGCCACAGACAGTGCCCTGATCCACGCCTTCATGGCAGGATTCGGCTTCGCGAAGCGGTAGATTTCTTCATTTCCAACCGTCATCCACATAGCGGGTGGCTTTCTCCCCTGTTGGAGGTGAGAAGGGCCTAAGCCTTCCTCTAAGTCTGGCTGTCTCCGCCGACGGCGGAGTAGAGGCAGTGCTGCTTGATGTAGGCTTCGACGGACGGGGGCACGAGCCCGTCCAGCGAGACGCCTTTTCGCGCCCACTCCCGTATCGCCGTGCCGCTTACGTCCACGAACGACATCGGTAGGATCACCAGCCGACGAGAGATGCCGGGAATCGCTTGCTCCAGGTCTGTGAAGTCGAAGTCGCGGCCCGGCGAGCGCAGCGCCACCGCCAGCCACGCCAGCGCGACGATGCGGTGCGGCTCCTTCCAGTTCGGCATGTCCAGCAGCGCGTCCTGCCCCATCACGAAGGATAGCTCCGTCTCCGGCCCGTAGCGCGCCAGCAGCTCCCCCAGCGTGTCGACGGTGTACGACGGCCCGGGCCTGTCCAGCTCCAGCGTCGAGACGTCCCTCCGCGGCAGCGAGTCGACGGCCAGCACTGTCATCTCCAAGCGGTGCTCGGCGGCGCTTATGTGCTGACCGGGCTTCCGCCAGGGGTCGCCCGCCGGCACGAACAACAGCTTGTCCAGCCCCAGGTGCTCGATGGCGACCTCCGCCAGCCTCAGGTGCCCGACGTGAGGCGGGTCGAACGTGCCGCCGAGAACGCCCAGCTTCAACCTACCCACTCCATCTCCAGACCTGCCACGCGGATGCGGTCGCCCGGACGCACGCCGGCACGACGCAGCGCCGCGCCGACGCCCATGCGCACCAGGCGGCGCCGTATCTCCGCCTTCGTCTCGCGCGAATCGCCGGTCAGCCGCCGCACCATCCTCTCCGCCAGCGCGCCCTCGACCGCGAACATG
>JBGQNJ010000264.1:0-2894 GCA_041501065.1 Dehalococcoidia bacterium | reverse complement strand
CGGGCCGTACATGGCATCGATGCCGACGGTGCCGAAGAGCTGTTGCTTGGCAAGGGTCACGAACAGGTTGCCGGGGCCGCAGACTTTGTCGACCTTCGGGATCGTCTGCGTGCCGTACGCCATCGCGGCGACGGCCTGGGCGCCGCTCGCGCAAAATACGGCGTCGACGCCGGCGATGTCCGCCGCGATCAGCTTCAGCGGCGAGACGCGGCCGTCCGGGCCGGCAGGCGTCGTGACGTAGACTTCGCTGACGCCCGCCACCTTCGCCGGTATCACCGTCATCAGTATCGATGATGGGTAGACGACGGCGCTGCCCGCCGCGTACATCCCGACGCGCTCGATAGGCCGCACGCGCATGCCCAGGCCCTCTTTCGAGAAGCTGCGCTGGCAGTGCTCCATCTGCATCGCGTGGAACGACCTGATGCGCTCTGCGGCGAAGCGGAGATCGCTAACGAGCTTTGGATCGATCACATCGAAGGCCGCGGTCGTCTCCTCGCGCGGCACCCTGAGCGACGGCGGGGTTGCGCCGTCGAAGGCCTCGCCATAGCGGACGACGGCGGCGTCGCCCTCGGCGCGCACGTCCGCGATGATGCGGGCGACGGCTTGTGCCGGCGAGAGGTCTGCGCCGAAGACGCGACGCGTCAGGTCGCGCACGGTCGGGGGCACTTGCATCTCCGCCAGCGGCCGGCGCAACAGAACCGTGCGGCGGCCTTCCTCTGCCCCAACGACGATCCTCATGTCAGGTACTCCTCCAGAGTCTTCAGGGTAAGCGCGTTCGCGTTCGCGAGAAAGGCTTCTATATGCTCGCTGCCGACGTGGGCCTTTGTCTCTTCCAGAAGCGACGGCAGCGTCTTCATGAACTGCTCGATCTCCCCATCGGTCGAAACGCCGGCGAGGGCCAGGAAGCGACTCGCCGTCTTGCCGAAGCGCGCCCAGTCCGACGGCCGCGACATCATGTCCACCACGACCTCACGCCAGCGCGCCAGCATCTCGCCTTCGACGAAGTCTACGCGTACGGACGGGTTCGTGGCCACAAGCTGTTCCCTTATCTCTTCCATCGCCGGCCGGTCCCGACGACGCTGCAGGTCCATCTCGTACTGTAGTACGCGGTCCAGGACGTTGGCCCGCGCGTCGTCGCCGAGCGCCGACTCCGGGCCGAAGAAGGGCCGGTAGATGTCCGTTATCCAGACCTCATCGATGACCAGGTGCGTCAGGTAGCCGGCGACGAATGCCGCGGTACTACCGTTGAGGTTCGACGGCTCCCTGAGATCGCCGTGCGCCCGAAAGAACGACTCCGTGCTGCTCTGGTGCTCCAGGCAATCGAGGTCGAAGTAATGAGACGACATCCGGTCGGCGCGCGAGAGTATGCGCATGTCCGGGCCGGTCGAGCCGAGATAGAACGCGCCGCGGTTGGCGTCGAGCACCGCGTTGCTCATCAGGTTCGCCATCTCCCGCGCGACGGACATGTGAAAGGCGAGGTGCGGCACGATTACGCCTCCCCTGCCTGCTGCGCCACGGAGCCCGCCCGCCGGAACCGCGAGAGCATCTCGTCGAGCAGCGGGCGTTTCTTCTCGGAGACCGGGCCGCGATGCACGATGACGCAGGCGGTCGACTCCAACAGCACGTCAATCGCCTTCAAACGATTGGCCGCGAGCGTCGCGCCGGTCTCTGTGCCCTCGATGAGCAGCTCCGCATCCTCCGGCACGAAGCCCTCCGACGCGCCGCCGATGGGTATGACCTTGTAGCGCGGCAGGTGGTGCTCGCGGGCGCAGTTGTCGGCTATGTTTGCGTACTCCGACGCCACGCGCACGATGCCCTTGCCCTCACGCTGCCAGAGGCCGATGGCGTCGTCGAGGCTGTCGACCGGCAGGTCATCGGCGACGACGGCGGCGACGCCGTAGCGTCCCAGGCCGAGGTCGACCGCCTCTTCGACGGGGCTGGCCGGGAAACGGCAGAGATGGTCGAGCAGCCAGTCGCGGCCGCAGATCGCGAGGTCGAAGTGGCCGAGGGCGACCTGCTGCGGCATGTCCTGGGGGCGAATGACCTTCAGCGCCAGACAGTCAACGTCGGACCGAGGGCGCGCGACGCACTCGGAGGCGCGGTAGCCGTCGAGTCGCAGGCCCGCCGCATCCAGGGCGGCGACGGCGTGCTTCTGCTGGTGCCCGTCCGGCAGCGCCATCCGCACGGTGTCACCGGCGTCGGCGCTTCGACGCATTGGCCGGCGTGAGCCGGCAGCCGACGAAAGCGGCATCATGAGCGGCGGGCGGCCGTTGGAGGACGCGCCCAACGCCGCCAGGGAGTCGAGGATCGGCCTGAGGTCTTCCCTCGCTGCGCTGTCGCGATTGGCGATGAGCCAGACGGAGCTTTCCAGCAGCCGATGCAAAGGCGCGAGGCCAAGCCGCCGGATCTCCTCTTCGCTCGCTGCGGCGATGAGCGCCAGGTCGGCGTCTTCCGGCGGATAAGCTTCGGCGGCTCCCCAGACGGGGAAGACGCGATACGACGAAAGCCGCAGCCCCATCGCCAGCGCTTCGGCGATGTTGGCGTACTCGCTGACTATGCGCAGACCGGCGAGCTGCGTCCAATCGCGGATGTCGCCATCGCGCGCTGCGTCTGCCGCGACGAAGAGAGAGCGCCGGCCGACGCCGAGGTCGCGTAGCCGCACGATCGCATCCGTCGGATAGCGCTGCGTCAGGTCCTCTACCCATTCCAGCCGGCAGATGCCCAGGTCATAGTTGCCGAGCGCGATCTGGATGGGTATGTCCTTCTCGCGGAAGACGCGCATCTGGATGCCGTCGTCGCCGTTTGCAGTGACGTAGGAGCGCGATCCCCGAACGTACTCGTCGACGGCTAATCCCGCCTGGGCCAGCAGCATCCCGATGGGCTCGCGCAGGTCG
>JBGQNJ010000263.1:0-2933 GCA_041501065.1 Dehalococcoidia bacterium | reverse complement strand
CTAGAGGAGGACTAATCATGGCATCGAAATGTGCGGATTGCGCCTGGCGAAAGCGGTCGGAGGAGAACCCGAAGTCGTTCATGGCGCGCATCTGGCGCTGGCACACGAAGGTCTGCCCGGGCTGGAAAGCCTACCAGAAAGAGCTGAAGAAGCAACAGGAACAGGAGCAGCAGTAGGGGCGCACGGCCGTGCGCCCCTACATGACCCCCCATTCGCGTAGAGCGGGCATCCTGCCCGCACGGGCTGGCAAGAGGATAGTCGGGCGAGACGCCCGACCTACGCGGGGTGAAGAGCCATCTCAATGATGACCATCGGCCCGCAGACTTGATGATCGCGTGAACATACCAGAGCCCAATCGAATCATCACGGGGGACTGCCTGGATGTCATGGCGGCGTGGCCGGACGGCTGCGTCGATCACTGCATAGCGGACCCTCCGTTCGGCATCGCATCGGGCAGCGGACGCCGCGGCAAGAAAGGGCTCGGCTGGGCGTTCTCGTCGCACGTCACGATGCAGGAGACGTGGGACCGCTTCAGCCACGACGACTTCTTTCAGTTCAACGTCCGCTGGCTGTCGGAGGTCTGCCGCGTCGTCAAGCCGAACGGCAACATCCTTGTCTTCGGCACATTCCACAACATCTACCAGCTCGGCTTCATCCTCCAGAACGTTCTCAACCGGCGCATCCTCAACTCCATCGTCTGGTTCAAGCCGAATGCGCAGCCGAACATCACCGCGCGCACGCTAACCGAGAGCACGGAGCAGATCATCTGGGCGGTGAACGAGACGCCGGAGCGAGCGCGCAAATGGACCTTCAACTACTGGGAGGCGAAGGAACTGGCCGGCGGCCGGCAGATGCGTAACCTCTGGAAAGACGGGTCAGCGCCCAACCTCTGGGAAGTACCCGTCGTCCGGCAATCTGAGACGCGATTCGGCAAACACCCTGCCCAGAAGCCGACGGAGTTGACCGACCGCCTAGTCTTGATCGCCAGCCAACAGGGCGACCTTGTGCTAGACCCTTTCGCTGGCGCGGGCAGCGTCGGCGTCTCTGCACGACGATACCTGCGAAGGTACGCACTCATAGAGAAGCTGCCGGAGTTTGCCGAGGTCACGAGACAAAGGATTATCGACCTCGAAAGTAGCGCATGGGGTGAAGTACTACACCATCTGGAGGTGCGTGAGATGACCTTGACGGACTCGGAACTGCGTGTGCTGAATAGCATCCCCGTGCCACAGGCCGATCATCTGGAACTGGTCTTCAGTGTGCCGTCCTACGTCGAAGATGGAAGCGAAACCCGATCGCAGGTTGCGGATCGCTTGGAATATGTTGGCCGTCAGGGTCCTTACTACGCAGACGCTGCAATGTCTCTGCGCCTGGTCGCGACGAAGCTGGCAAAGGACTCGGATGGGGCCGAGAAGCTGCACGTGACCGCAATAGGGAGGGACTACCTGGATAGCGCGGAAGACCAGAAGGCTTTCAAGCGAAGACTCATCGTTCTTCGATCCCCGATCATGAAGTACATCGCCAGTCAGCTAGGCCTCACGCTGAACGGTTCGCCGGTACCCTACCCCGTGCCAGCTGCAATGCTGGACGAATCCGCCGTGGCAACCGTCTTGCAACAGTGGCTTCCCTCGCGGAGCACGGCAATGCGACGGGCCCACACGCTCTGTGAGTGGCTGAGCGGGGTGTAGCGCGGTGGAAGCCTAACTCTTCGACTCCTCCGCGTACTGTGCCACGCTACAGCGAGCAGCGACCCTCTCCGCAAGCTCCCTGAACACCTTCGATGCCGGCGAATCGGGCGCTGAATCGACGATGGGCTCCCCTCTGTCTGCGGCCATGCGCGTGTCTGTGTCGATCGGTATCTCGCCCAGGAACTCCAGCCCCAGATCGTCGGCGATGGTCCGGCCGCCGCCGTGCCCGAAGATGTCCGTGCGCCCGCCGCAGTGCGAGCAGACGAAGTAGCTCATGTTCTCGATGACGCCGAGAATCGGCGCGTCGACGCGACTGAACATCGTCACCGCCTTACTGGCGTCCTCCACCGACACCTCCTGCGGCGTCGTGACGATGAGCACGCCCGCCAGCGGCACGGCCTGCGCCACGGCCAGCGAGGCGTCGCTCGTGCCCGGCGGCAGGTCGACCAGCAGGTAGTCGAGCTCGCCCCAATCGAGCTGATGCAGCAGCTCGCGCAGCGCCTTGTCGATCATTGGGCCGCGCCAGATGACGGCGGCCGCCCGCGGCAGGATGAAGCCGAGCGAGCACACCTTGACGCCGTAGCGGTCCATGGGGACCAGCGGCTCGCCCGTCTCGCTGAGGAAGCCGGACGAGAAGCCCATCATCAGGGGGACGTTCGGGCCCGTGACATCGGCGTCGAGCAGGCCGACGCGGGCGCCCGCCTTCGCCAGCGCGACCGCCAGGTTCACGGCGACCGTCGTCTTGCCCACGCCGCCCTTATTGCTGGCGACGGCGATGATGTTGCGTACGCCCGGGATCGCCTGCGGGCCACGCGGCCCGGCGAAGGCGCGCACTTCGGCGTCCATCTCCACCTTCACCGACTTCACGCCGGGGACCGCCTTAAGCGCCTGTTGCACGTCGGCTTCGATAGCGCCACGCAGGGGACACGCCGGCGTCGTGAGGACGATTCGCAGCGAGACCTCGCCGTCCTTGATGCTGACGTCGCGCACCATGTTGAGCGAGACGAGGTCGCGGTTCAGCTCCGGGTCCTTCACCTGTCGCAGGGCGTCCAGGATCGCCTGTTCCGTCGGTTCTTCAGTGGCCATCAAACGCTGCCTTTCGTTGATAGGTTCATTTCTATTATAGACTGACGCTCTCCTTCGAGGCATTCTCCATTTAACAAGCACTTAACACACTTCGTACAGTTTATTCGTTTGATTGCTTGACAGGCACCCAAAGCCAGTGCTAATCTACTTTGATGCCTG
>JBGQNJ010000262.1:0-2945 GCA_041501065.1 Dehalococcoidia bacterium | reverse complement strand
TGACAAGACTAGAACAGCAGGTAGCGAAGCCAGAGGTAGACGGCGGAGACCGCTATCGACAGCACAGTGACGGGCGCGCCGTAGCGGAAGAACTCCCAGAAGCCGATGCGCTGGCCTTCCCGCGCCGCCAGGTTTGCCACCAGCACGTTCGCCGAAGCCGCTATCAGTGTCAGGTTCCCGCCCAGACAGGCACCCAGCGACAGAGACCACCACAGCACGTCGCCGGGGCCGCCGCCACCGCCGACGCTCGCGCCCACCTCGCGCACGACGGGGAGCATCGCCGTGGTGTAAGGGATGTTGTCGACGACGCCCGACCCCAGCGCGGAGAACCACAGGACCGCCATCGACGCCGCCGTGGCGTTGCCACCCGTCGCGTCCGCAACTCGGTCGCCGAGGTCGCTCAACAGTCCGACCGACTCCGTGCCGCCGATGATGATGAACAAACCGACGAAGAACAGCAACGTCGACCACTCGACGTCCAGGAGCACGTTGTGGACGTTCTGCCGACCGAGCAGCAGGACTACCGCCGCGCCGAAGAGGGCGACAGTCGCCGGCTGGTAGTGGAGGACGCCGTGCAGTCCGAAGCCGAGGACAGTGAGCGCCAGGACGGCGCTCGACAGGCCCAGGAGCCGCGGCTCCCTGATCATCGCCCTCGTCTCCATCTCCTCGACGCGCTGCCGCCGCGATTGCGTCTCCGAGAGGTGCAGCGAGAAGAGGCGCGGCGCCAGCAGCAGGTAGGCGGCGAGGATCAGCACGATTATCGGCGCCACGTTCACGAGGAACGATACGAAGTCGAGGCCGGTGGCGCTGCCGATTACGATGTTCGGCGGGTCGCCGATGAGCGTGGCACTGCCGCCGATGTTCGACGCTATCGCTTCGGAGATCAGCAGCGGCGTCGCTTTCATGCGGAGCGCGCTTGCGACTGATATTGTCACCGGCGCGATAAGCACGACCGTCGTCACGTTGTCGAGGAACGCCGACAGTATCGCCGTCGCCAGCGAGAGGGCGATGAGGATGCGCACGGGGCTGCCGCGGGCCATGACCGCCGCATGCGTCGCCAGCCACTCGAAGACGCCGGTCCGCGAGAGGACGCTGACCTGGATCATCATGCCGGCCAGGAGGAAGATGACGTTGAAGTCGATGGAGGAGAAGGCGGCGGCCTGGTCGAAACCGTCGAGCTTGACGGCGATCATAGCGACAGCGCCCGCAAGCGCTGCCGCCGTCCGGTTCACGCGCTCCGACGCGATCGCCAGGTAGGTGAGCCCAAGAATCAGCGCCGCGACGGCCGTGTCGGGCAAAGGGCGCTCCTTTTCATATTCGAGCGAAGCTTCGAGGGTACGCCGTCGCAGATCATATCATCGCGGCAGGCGGCTCGACAGTGCGCGTCAGCCGTTAGTGGCACTGCCGGTCGTACGGGCGCTCCGGCGGGTTGTCCATCTCCAGTGTTATTGCCTGCTCGTAAGTCTGCGCGATGACGGCATGACCGGCGTCGTTGGGATGGAAGTTGTCGCCGCGCCCGACGCTGAGGAAAGTCGGCTCCTGCGGCGTCGAGATGAGGTTGAGGCGCAGCTTCGTCGCCGACCAGAGGTCGGCCACGGCGACCTGCCGCTTTGCCGCCTCCTGCCCGATTATCTGGCTGAAGAGGTCGGCCCGCTCGTAGGTGCTGGTGACGGCGGCCCAGCCGAGCCAGGGGACAGTGCCGGCAACGACGATAGTGCCGTCCCCGGTCACGCAGTCGAGGATGGAGGCGTAGATCTGGCGGAACTGGTCCGGCGATATCGCCTCGTCGCCGACGGCGTGAATGCCGATCTCGATGATGACAAAGCGGCGATTGTGTTGCATCGCCTGCTGTGCCGCCGTGAGGTCGGTTGCGGGATCGAACGATAGGAACGCGCTTCGCTGCTCCTTCGGCGAGCGCTCGTCGAGGAAACCGGTAACAAGGGAGACGAAGGTCTCGGACGGCGTCGACGCGGCGGCGCCGAGGGTCAGGCTGTCGCCGATGAAGGCGATGCTGCCCTCGTGGAAGGCGATGTCCTTGGGCGTGAGGGCGACGGCCATCGCCAGGACGGCGGGTAGAAGGTAGGCAGGGCGCAGTCGACTCACCGTAAGTCCTTCGGAGCGTGGTCGGAGGCAGGCGTCCCCCTATTTGAAGCTTATCACAAAGACAGATGCGACACGGCCTGACGCGGCGTGGGTCAGCCTCGTCGTTCTCGCGCCATCTCCTGCCTTGATATAGACTAAGCCGAGCCAGGAGGATTCGCGATGGATTTTGCCGGCGAAGTATTGCGTCTTGCCACAGGACAGGTGGGGGAGGCCGGAGATGTGCTGGGCCGGGCCTTCTTCGACAACCCGATGGCTCTGTACCTGTTTCCCGATGCCGCGCAACGAATGCGGCCGCTGAGCTGGATGTTCGACAGGACGACCCGCTACGGCCACCTCTTCGGCGAGGTCTACACGACCACCGACCGGGTGGACGGCGCGGCGATCTGGTTGCCGCCGGACAGCCCTCCCATCGGCGGGGAGCGCGTGATCCGCGCCGGCATGGCGGCAATGCCTCACGAGATGGGGCAGGAAGCGTTCCAGCGGCTGATAGCGATGAAGCGCCACTTCGACGACCTACGTCAGCGTGACGTGCCGGAGCAACACTGGTATCTCTGGACGCTCGGCGTGGACCCGCCGCGACAGGGCCAGGGGGTCGGCGGCGCGCTCCTGCGTCCGGTGCTATCGCGGGCGGACGCGGACGGGCTCCCATGCTACCTTGAGGCGGACAAAGCGAAGAACGTGCCCTTCTATGAGATGCACGGCTTCGAGGTGGTGGAGGAGGGCGACCTGCCGGACGGCGGCTACCACTACTGGACGATGAAGCGCCCGCCAAAGCGATAGGGCCTGCTTCTCTTCTTGACACGCGTTCCGCTCTGACGTATGGTCGGACACGCGGATGTTAG
>JBGQNJ010000261.1:0-2949 GCA_041501065.1 Dehalococcoidia bacterium | reverse complement strand
GCTCACGAAGTCTGGCTTGACCTCTCCCTGTACTCCGTCGGATTCGATACGGGCGCGTTCGTCGGCATCGGGCCGCTTCCGGTGAGCACGACGTCCTACGCCTGGTCCGGCCTGGCGCCCAGTACCCCGTACCACTATCGTGTCAACGCCCTCTACGACGACGGCTGGCACGCCCTCAAGGTCGGCAGCTTCATCTCCGGCCAGTGCGGACAGCCGCCCGTGGCGGTGCAGTCGGTGTCACAGCAATGCAGCGGCGATTCGCCCGGTGACGTGGCCGTGACCTTCAACTGGTCTCCCAGCCTGATTCCCGGCGGCGCGCAGTATCTCGATCTCAGCCTGTACGACATGGGGTTCGCCAGCGGGACGTTCGTCGGCAACGGCCCGCTACCCGGCGGCCAGTCGACGCTGACCTGGGACGGCCTGTCGCCGGCGTCACTCTACTACTGGCGCGTCAACACGAAGAGCGCGGAGGGCTGGCACGGGAGTCCGGCCTGGTCCTTCGGCACGCTTAGCTGCGGCGCTACCGGCGCGCTCGGCGCACAACCGAACCCGGGTCTCCTGCAACTCCGCGATCGCCTCTCTGCGGCGATAAGCGACTCCGGCTTCAACGTCGCGGTGGCGGTAACGGACCTCCAGACCGGCGAGTCGATAGACGTGAAAGGCGACGACCCGCGGCATGCGGGCTGCACGACCAACTGGTTCGTAATTCTGTCGAACGTTATCGACCTGCAGAACGGGCGCTATCCCGAGGGCGACGTCGGTGATCTAATTGCGCGCACGATATGGGGCAGCAACCCGATAACGGCCCACCAGCTCCTGATCAAGACGGGCGGCGACGTGCCCGGCGGCGTGTATAAAGTGAGCGATCTCATGGCCAGGCTCGGGATGCGCAGCTCCGTCTTCGACCATCCGCCCGCATACCAGGATGAGTTCTCGCTGCGCGGCTGGCCTAATGTCGTTACGGCGAATGACGTAAACCGCGCTCTCGCCCAGTTCTACCACGGCGCCGTCGTCAACCGGCAGTGGCGCGACTACCTGATGGAGAAGATGGTCCACGTGAAGCCGGGCCTGCAGTACCTCTTGCCGGCGGGCGTCGGGAATGGCACGGTGTCGCACAAGAACGGCTTTAGCTGGGTGTCCGGCGGCTGGATCGACAACGACATCGGCATCGTGACCTTCGATAGCAGCGGCGGCCGGCGCGCGTACGCCATCTCTCTGTACATGCAGGACATCGGCACCGAATACGCCGACATCCCCATCGGCCAGACCGTATCGCGCCTGGTCTGGCAGTACTTCTCCGACCGCTACCCGTAGAGCGTCGCGCCAGCCACAGCAGATGTCGCCTCGACGCCGCGCCTTCAACAAGCGCACCCGCGGTCCCGTCAGGCTTTGACTCTTCGGGGGTTTGAAGGGAGTCGAGGTCGTCGCTGGCGGTCTTCGTCATATCTACTGCACCGGACTCTCTCCCTCCGCGATCTGTACAAGGCGCGGAGCAAGCCAGCGGGCGACGATGTCGGAGCCTTCCGGCGTGAAGTGCAGGTCGTCGATTCGCAGGTCTACCCCATCGAGCGCGTCCGGGTTCCCGATCGAGTCCAGGTAGCCGTTGAGGTCGACGATTACGACGTCGTGGGAGCGCTCTTCGGTGAGCGTCCGGTAGATGCCGTTCAGGGTATCGATACGGCCAGGGTCGACGCGGTTCGTCCGGCCGTCGAGCGCCAGGTCGCGCTTCTCCGGATAGGGCGTCGTGAGCAAGACGACGGTCGCGCCCCTCGACGCAAGCCCGTCGACGGCCTGTTCGAGTCCCGCCAGCGTGTAGGAGTCGGCCTCCGGCGTGCCGAACCTCAGGGAGCGTCCCTCCACGTTCATATCGTACGTGTCCCAGGCGCCGCTGAGCACGAGCACGATGTCGGGCCTGAAGGTGTCGACGTCCGACCGCCAGCGGTCGCGCCAATCGCCGCACTCTGTCCCCTGGTCGACCCACTTGCCCTGGAAAAGCTTCGAATCCGCGCCAACCAGCCCGCAGCCGAGCACGCTCTGGTTCCATACGGCGAGGTCCCATTCGTCCTGCGCCCGTTCCAGTCCGTCGGACAGCGTGATCGCCACCGAATCGCCGATGATGAGCACGCGCACCGGCGACGGCGTCGCCGAGGTGCCTGGCAGGTTTGTGACGACCGGTGCAGCCGGCGGCGGCAGCTCGGACGAGGCGACAGTGGGAACGGCGAACGTCGGCGCGCCGCCCCGCGTCACCACGACCAGCGCGACTGCCACGCAGGCCGCAGTCGCGGGCGCAAGCGTCCAGGAGGACTTCCATCGTCGGAAGGCGCCGCGGCGTATCGGCATCTCCAGGAACCGGTAGGAGACGATTGCGATGGCAAGCGTGGCCGCCACACGCAGCGCCAGCAGCGGGTAGTCGTTCCAGCCGACGCGACCGGGTGTGAGCACGAGATAGACCGGCCAGTGCCAGAGATAGACGCCGTAGGATATGAGTCCCAGACCCCGCAGCGGCGGAAGCGCCAGCACCCTGCCGACGACGCCCGCGCCCGGCTGCACGGCGGCGGCGATCACGACCGCCACAGCCAGCGCCAGCACGAGGAATCCGCCGCGATAGAGCAGAGTGCTATCGTCGCCGGCTCGCGCCCAGACGAAGACGATGAACACGACGCACACCACCGCAGCGCCTTGCAGCGTCACTTTCCCAGAAATGCTCCGCACGGGTCCCCGCTGAATAAGCAGCATCGCCAGGAGCGCTCCGACCAGCAGGGACTGCGCCCGCGTGTCGGTGCCGTAGAAGACGCGCGAGGGGTCGTGCATCGGCTGGAAGAGCCAGCCCATCAGGAACGCGGAGCCGGCGGCCATCGCCAGCGACACGGCCATCGTCGTCGCCAGCGAGCCGCGCCGCAATCGCAGCACCACGAACAGCAGCAGCGGCCAGAACGCGTACCATTGCTC
>JBGQNJ010000260.1:0-2952 GCA_041501065.1 Dehalococcoidia bacterium | reverse complement strand
TGAAGGTGTTCTTGAGGCCGACGGCGGCGACGATGCCGCCCGCATGTACCTCTTCCACCTCTTCGCGGCGGTTGGCGTGCATTCGCAGGAGCCGTCCGACACGCTCCCGCTCGTTGCGGGCGGCGTTGAGGATGGTGGCGCCGGTCTTCACCTGCCCACTGTAGACGCGGAAGTAGGCGAGCCTGCCTACGTAAGGGTCAGCGACGATCTTGAAAGCGAGAGCCGTGAACGGTTCGTTGTCATCTGCTGTGCGCTGAACGGTCTGGTTGTTCTTGGGGTTGGTGCCGGTTATCGGGGGAACGTCGATGGGAGCCGGGAGGTAGTCGACGATGGCGTTGAGGAGGGGTTGTACGCCCTTATTACGCAGGGCGGAGCCGCACATGACGGGGGTTATAGCCCCCGCCAGCGTCGCGCGCCTTATCGCCTTCTTCATCTCCGCCACCGTCGGCTTGCGACCTTCGACATAGCTGATCATCGCCTGGTTGTCCACCTCGGCGAGCGTCTCGATGAGATGCTCGCGATGAGGTGCGCACTGCGCGGCAAGCTCATCGGTCAGCGGTACGACGTCCGGGTTCTCGTGCGTCTCCGGCGGGAAGTACCAGGCGACCTGGTCGACGAGGTCGATGACGCCTTCGAAGCCGGCTTCAACGCCAATCGGTATCTGGATGGCGACAGGCCGGGCGCCGAGGCGCTGCTTGACCATGGCGATCGTGTTCCAGAAGTCGGCGCCGATGCGGTCCATCTTGTTGACAAAGCAGATGCGGGGGACGCTGTAGCGGTCGGCCTGGCGCCAGACCGTCTCCGACTGCGGCTCCACGCCGGCGACGGCATCGAAGACGACTACGCCGCCGTCGAGGACCCGCAGGCTTCGCTCCACCTCGACGGTGAAGTCGACGTGGCCGGGGGTATCGATGATGTTGACCTGGTGGTCGAGCCATTCGCAGGTGGTGGCGGCGGCGGTTATGGTGATGCCGCGCTCGCGCTCCTGGGCCATCCAGTCCATCACCGCCGTGCCCTCGTGGACCTCGCCGATCTTATAGGTTCGGCCGGTGTAATAGAGGATGCGCTCGGTGACGGTGGTCTTGCCGGCGTCGATATGGGCAATGATGCCTATGTTGCGAAGGCGCTCGATAGGAAATTGCCTAACCATGACTTCTATCCCCCGCGAACGGGGCTTCGTCGATACGATCAATGTTCTTGGTTCTATCCTCAGAATGAGAAGGCACTTTTCAGTGCCTGACTAATTACCAGCGATAGTGGACGAAGGCGCGGTTCGCCTCGGCCATGCGGTGGGTGTCTTCCCGCTTCTTGACGGTGGCACCCTGTCCGGAGGCGGCGTCGCTGAGCTCCGCGGCCAGCTTCTCCGCCATGGAGTGGCCCTTGCGCGAGCGGGCAGAGGCTATAAGCCAGCGCATCGCCAGGGCGGCCCGCCTTTCGGTGCGAATGTCGACAGGCACCTGGTAGGTTGCGCCGCCGACTCGCCGCGGCTTGACTTCGACGACCGGCGTGGCGTTGCGCAGGGCCTGCTCGAAGGTGTCGAGCGGGTTGCGGTGGGTCTGCGCCTCCAGCAGGTCCATGGTCTTATACATGATGCGTTCGGCCGTGCTCTTCTTGCCGCTGTACATGATGCGGTTGATGAACTTGGCCAGGTCTCCGCTCTGGAACTTAGCATCGGGTGCTATGACCCGTTTGACAACTCTGGCCCGCCTTGGCATGTTCCGTTCTCTCCGCTATCTATTGCGACTTGCCGCCAGGTTTGCGCGTCCCGTACTTGCTGCGTCCGCGATTACGTCCGTCGACGCCCTGGGCATCGAGGGCGCCGCGAATGACGTGATAGCGCACGCCGGGCAGGTCCTTGACACGCCCGCCACGTATGAGGACGACCGAGTGCTCCTGGAGACTGTGCCCCTCGCCGGGAATGTAGGCTGTCACCTCGATGCCGTTGGTCAACCGGATGCGGGCGATCTTGCGAAGCGCGGAGTTGGGCTTCTTGGGCGTCATTGTCCGCACCTGGGTGCAGACGCCGCGCTTCTGCGGCGACCCCGCGCCGCGCTCGGTCCGGTTCGTCAGGGCGTTATAGGTGAAACGCAGGGCAGGCGCCTTCGTTTTCTTGATGAGCTTTTTCCTGCCGTTGCGCACTAATTGGTTTATCGTGGGCACGGGTAGACCCCTCCTGGGAATCTGCGTTTGGCTGCTTTCGAGACAACAAAAAGGCCGAAAGCCTGTTTCTGAGCCAGTACAGCGTGGAGCACGCTGGGCGCTCCACTATCGCCGACCGTAGTCAATTTGGGGTCTTTCGACCTTTGATTGGCTGGCTGTTCTGTTACTCAGCGCCAATCGAGTAGTTTACGTGATATGCGGCAACACTGTCAAGCGTCGCATTCAGCCAGGCGAATCGAGCGCGCGGTCGGTCCAAGCCTATGACATTTGGGCGAGAAGTTCGCGGACGACGGCGCTGATCTCGGCGCCATCGGCGCGGCCGCGAAGCTGCGCTGTCAGCGGGCCCATGACCTTCCCCATGTCGCGCGGGCCCTGGGCGCCGACCTCCGCGATTACCTTGCGCGCCGCCGCCTCGACGTCCTCTCGCGACATCGCGGGCGGGAGATAGGCCTGGAGGATGACCGCTTCGCTCTCCTCCTTGTCGACGAGGTCCTGGCGATTGCCGCGTCGAAACTCTTCGGCGCTGTCGTGGCGCTGCTTGACCTGCTTGACGATCAGGGCGAAGATGCCGCCGTCGTCGAGCTCCGCTCCCTTTTCGATCTCGGCGTTGTGGACGGCGGACATGAGGAGGCGAAGGGTGCTCTTGCGGGTCTCATCGCCCTCTTTGAGGGCCTGCTTGAGGTCGGAGGCAATCTGGTCTTTCAGCGACATGGTCCCCCCAGTTGATTTCGGAGTGGCCGAGATGCGAAGGCGTTAGCGGCTGCGGCTGCTCCTGCGGGCCTTGGCGGCTGC
>JBGQNJ010000259.1:0-2954 GCA_041501065.1 Dehalococcoidia bacterium | reverse complement strand
GGCGGGCGCTTCCTGCGCCGCCGGCCCGGCTTTCGAAGGCGTTCACATCCACTCAGGGATGTCGGCGTTTCCCGGCGCCATCGAGCGCGTGGACGAAGAGGACGGACGGCTGCAGATCGACACCATCGGCGACGCCGACGCGCTGGGGCTGTGCGGCTCCGGCCTCGTCGACGCCGTGGCCTTGCTGCTGCGCCACGGGCTGCTCCTGCCGTCGGGGAGGCTTGTGGCGCCACAAAAGGTGCCCGCGGACGTGCCCGAGGACCTGCGACAGCGCGTCGAAGAGGACGCAGCGGGACGCCGCTTTCTGCTATCGCGCGACGGCAGCAGGGAGGACGTCGTCGTCACGCAGCGCGACATCCGCGAGGTACAACTGGCGAAGGCGCCGGTCCGCGCGACCATCGACCTGCTGCTGGCCGGGGCGGATCTCAAGCCGGAGGCAATCGACGGCGTATTCGTCGCGGGCGGCTTCGGGAGCGCCGTGCGCAGCGAGAGCCTCCTGGCGCTGGGCGTCGTCCCCGAGGAGCTGCGGGGGCGCATTCACGCTGTTGGGAACACGGCGGGCCTCGGGGCGAAGCTGGCGCTGGTCTATCCGGAGCGGCTGGAGGAAGCGCACCGCCTGGCGAGACAGATCCGCCACGTCGAACTGGTCTTGCGGGAGGACTTTCGGCAGGCGTTCGCAGCGCACATGCCCTTCCCGCGGGATGGGCACCGGCAGAGCTAACTACAGCTCGTAGTAGCCGCGCGCAACGTCCAGCCGTGCGAGTTGCGCTCCCCCCAGCCACAACTGGATCTCCTTGCCGTCGCGCCAGTACTTCTCCACGTCGAACTCGCGCATGTAGCCGTATGAGCCCATCAACTCCATCGCCCGGTTTGCCACCATCACCGCGACGTCGCAGGCGTGAACCTTGGCCAGGCTGGCCCTCGAGAGCATGACGTCGGAGTCGGCCTCGCCGTATTCTTGGGGCCGGTCGAGCATATAGGCGGTCTGGAGGTAGTAGGCGCGCGCTGTCTCGATTCCGATCGCCATATCCGCAAGCATCCCGGCGCACATCGAGTGCTGACGGATGGGCCGTCCCTGGACCACCCGTGAGCCGGTGTAATCGAGGACGCGATCGAAGGCTCCACGGCTGTTGCCTACAGCCATCGCCGCGCTGGCGACCCGCCCGAGCGTGAGGTTTCGCTTCATCAAACGGGCATCGTCACCGGGGCCGGCGGCGCGATACTGACGTGGCACTCGCACGTTGTCGAAGTAGATGTCGCAGTTGCGGTCCGCCTGCATCCCAGCCTTACTCTCGAACTTGCCGAAAGACAGCCCCTCCCACGGCGACGGGACATAGATGAGAGCGATGCCCTCCTCGCCGAGGCTGGGGTCTGTCTGGCAGACGGTGCAATAGATGTCGGCGACGCCGGCGTTACTGGGAAAGCGCTTCGCGCCGCTGACGACCCACTCGTCGCCGTCCAACACTGCTCTGGTTTGAATCGGCCGGCCGTGCAGCACCGCGAGGTTCTCGATATCGCAGCCGCTGGCGGGCTCTGTCATGGCAAAGCAGCCGAGCTGCAGTTCGCCGCCGCCGAACATCTCGCCCATCAGCTTCAGGACGGTCTCATTGCCGGCGGCGATTGCGGGCATCAAGGCCCAGGTAGTCACGCTGGCCGCGACGGCGATACCGCAGTCGGCGCGCGATATCTCCTCCAGCACAAGGCAGGTGGTGACATTGCTCGCGCCACTGCCGCCGGCTGTCATTCCGCCGTGCTCCTGCGGCAAACCCGCGCGCATTAGACCAAGGCCGGAGAGCCCCCGGAGTATCCGGCGCACAACCACGTGGTCCTTGTCGTCGTCGATCTGCTGGCGGACGGGCATGATCTCCCGCTCGACGAAGTCCCGCACCACCGAAAGGACGAGCCGGTCCTGATCTGTGAGGAGAACGTCGCTGGTCTGCATGGTGGGCCTCCTTCCGGGGCGAGCTTAGAGGCCGCAGCGCTGAGTGTCAAACGGGAGAGGCGCAGAGCTAAGGGCTACGACAGCTCGATTTGGAAGCGGTCGCGGAAGCGCGACAGGACGTCGAGGACGGGCCGCCCAACGGCCAGGATCAGGACGACGTTCGCCAGGGCGCGCCAGACGTCCCAGCCGGCGGAGGTCAGCAGGTAGAACGACCAGTAGTGTTTGAGGGTCTCGCCCAGTCCCAGTCCCGGCTGCCAGGAAATGCTTTCGCCGGAGGCCATGAAGGGCCAGAACCAGAGGTTCATCACCGCGCCGAAAACGAAGCCCCAGGCGACGCCGAAGGCACAGAGACACACCAGCTCCAGCATTCGATAACGGCTCAGCCGCGGGCGAAAGGCGCCCAGCCAGCCGGCGGTCATGCCGACCCAGCCGGCGCAGAACACCTGGAACGGCATCCACGGCCCGAAGCCGCCGATTGCGAAGGTCGACACGAAGAGCGCGCCGGCGCCGAGCAGGAAGCCGAAGCGCGGTCCAAACACGTATCCGCCGAGGATCACCGCGAAGAAGAAGGCGGTAGCGCCCGCGGGGAGCGTCGGGATGCGAAGGACGGCGGCAAGCATCATCAGCGTCGCCAGCGCGGAGGCGGTCTTGGCGTTCATCCCCTGGCTTCCCAGCTCCAGCACGAAGAGGAGGAGCGTCAGCGCCAGCACCAGCCCGAAGAACAGCGGCGCGTCGTCGGCGTGCGGATTGCCCATCGCCTGGGAGCGCGACGCGCCGGACAGGAACAGCGGGTAGAAGAACGCGACCAGGCCAATCAGGCTGACTAGCGCCAGCATCAGCCCCGACCACAGGCCGAACGCCGGCGCCTGGCCGTGAAGGCGGGCGTCGAATCGACTCCGCGGGAGGCTCGCCTCTTTAGCCACCGGACCTCCTCTTCGCCAGCACGACGGCCGTCCCCAGCAGGCCTGCCGCCAGGACTGCGAAGACGGGTAGCTGCCACGGGACGGAGGTC
>JBGQNJ010000258.1:0-2967 GCA_041501065.1 Dehalococcoidia bacterium | reverse complement strand
GGCGTTCGCCACCGAGACGGCGGTGAAGGTGTCGTCAGACGCGCTGCAGGTGCTGGGCGCGCAGGGCTACATGCGTGACCACCCGCTGGAGCGCCACTACCGCGACGCGCGCCAACTCATGATCGTCGAAGGGACGAGCCAGATCCACCGCGTAATCATCTCGCGGGCTCTCCTCGACAGGGACCTCGTTTACCCTTGATTGGGAGAGATAAGGGTTTCCGATCTTGACTGCAGCGCCCGTCAGGGGCTATGATTAGATTCAGAAACAAGCGCCGCACTGAGGAGGGATGACCCATATGGGTGGCGCCGCTTCAACTGAATACTGAGCAGAGGCACCGGCGTAGGCGTCCGGTGCTTTTTGGTACCCGTCCTTCAACGAAGGAGTGCAGAGATGAATTCCAGCCTCATCGGCAAGATCGAAAAGGCAAAGCGCTACTCCGAGGAGCGACACCGCCTTCGCTTCAAGAGCTTCGACGTCGATTTCCAGGGCGACAACGATTCCCATACGGTCGCCTTCGACGGGGACGGATGGCGCTGCACCTGTAACTTCTTCGCCGGTCGAGGGCTGTGCTCCCACACCATGGC
Source organism: Dehalococcoidia bacterium (assembly GCA_041501065.1). Taxonomy (GTDB): domain Bacteria; phylum Chloroflexota; class Dehalococcoidia; order DSTF01; family JALHUB01; genus JALHUB01. The sequence goes on along the minus strand of JBGQNJ010000258.1, from coordinate 2,382 downwards.
GCTGGAGCGCATCCTGGAAGGAATGCTCCCACGCGAGGCGACGGCCAGGATCTGAGACGAGGGCCCTTGAACGCCGAGACTGGTAAGTCTCGGCCACGGCGTTTTCTAGCGACGCCATCGACCGCATGACGCCCACCATCCCCAAAATGCCCGTATTCGACGGGCACAACGACACGCTCGTCGCCCTTCATCTGCCCGGCGACGAGGGCCCGCGCTCCTTCTTCGAGCACAGCGAGTACGGCCACATCGACCTCCCGCGCGCCATCGAGGGCCATTTCGCCGGCGGGCTCTTCGGCATCTGCGTGCCGCCGACGCCCGACATGCATTCTTTTTTCGGCTCCGGCCCGCCGCCCTCCGATGCGGGCTACGACGTGCCACTGCCGCCGCCTCTCGACCACGCCTACGCGAAGGACATGACCGTCGCCGTCATGGCGGACATGTTCCGGCTGGAGACGGAGTCCGGCGGGAGGATGAAGGTCGTGCGGACGGCACAGGAGCTGCGGAAGTGCCTGGAAGACGGCGTCATCGCGTCCGTGCTCCACTTCGAAGGCGCCGAAGCCATAGACGAGGGTCTGGACGCCCTCCACGTATTCTACGCGGCGGGACTGCGCTCGCTGGGCATCGTCTGGAGCCGCCCGAACGCCTTTGCCGCCGGCGTCCCCTTCCGCTTCCCCGGCTCGCCCGATACCGGCCCCGGCCTTACCGACGCGGGCCGGGCGCTCGTGCGCGCCTGCAACGAGCTGGGCATCATGCTCGACCTCGCGCATCTCAACGAACGCGGCTTCTGGGACGTCGCCGGCCTCTCCGACGCGCCGCTGGCCGTCACGCACGCGGCTGCCCACTCGCTCTGCGCCTCCACGCGCAACCTAACCGATAGGCAGTTGGACACCGTCGGGGCGTCGGGTGGCGTTGTCGGCGTAGCGTTCCACGTCGGCAACCTGCGCGCTGACGGGCGGCAGGACGCGGATACGCCGCTGAGTGAGATCGTGCGCCACGTCGGCTACATCGCGCGACGTATCGGCATCGACCACGTCGCTTTCGGCTCCGACTTCGACGGAGCGATCATGCCGCACGAACTGGGCGACGTCGCTGGCCTGCCGAGGCTTATCGAGGCGCTGCGGGCGCACGGCTTCGAGGAGTCGGACCTGCGCAAGGTGACGCACGAGAACTGGCTGCGCTTGCTGGAGCGAACGTGGAAATCGTGAGCGGCGAACTCCCGGCCGGGGACTAGCTCTCGTAGCCGGTGGGGTGCGCCTGATGCCACCGCCAGGCGCTTTCGATGATCGACTCCAGGTCGGGAAAGCGCGGCTCCCACCCAAGCTCCTCTTTCACCTTCGTGGCGCTGGCGACGAGGACGGCGGGGTCGCCCTCACGGCGCGGCGCCTCGCGGACGGGTATCGGATGGCCGGTGACGCGTCGCGCCGTTTCGATGACCTCGCCGTTGGAGAAGCCCTGTCCGTTGCCCACGTTGTAGACGGCGCTGCCCTTCCGGGTACGCTCCAGCGCCAGGGAGTGCGCCTGCGCCAGGTCGGAGACGTGCACGTAGTCGCGGATGCAGGTGCCGTCGGGCGTCGGGTAGTCTGTGCCGTAGAGCTGCAGCGACCGCATCTTGCCCGCCGCGACTTCGAGAACGACGGGAATGAGGTGCGTCTCCGGTCGGTGGTCTTCGCCGAGGACCTCCGTTGCGCCGGCGGCGTTGAAATATCGAAGCGACACGTAGCGCAGGCCGCACTGGCTGTCGTACCAGCGAAGCATGCGCTCCGCCACCGCTTTCGACTCGCCGTACGGGTTCACGGGCGCAAGCGGCGCATCCTCGTCGATGGGCGTCTTGTCCGGCTCGCCGTAGACGCCGGCGCTGGAGCTGAAGACGAATCGCAGGACGTGATGCTTGACCATGGTGTTCAGCAGGTTGATGAGGTGGCCCACGTTGTTCAGGAAGTACTTGCCGGGGTCGCGCATCGACTCGCCGGCGGCGATGAAGCCAGCATAGTAGACGACGCCGTCGAACGTGCGACGACCGAAGACGTCGTCGAGGAGACCGCTGTCTGCCAGGTCGCCGACGACCAGCTCCGCGCCCGGCGATACGGCTTCCGCGTGGCCCGTGACGAGGCTATCGAACACGACGACCTCATGGCCAGCCGACAGCAGCTCGGCAACCGTCACGCTGCCGATGTAGCCCGCTCCACCGACGACGAGGACTCGCACGGCCTACTCCTCGAACTTCTTGAACACCAGGCAGGCGTTTTGCCCGCCGAAGCCGAAGCTGTTCTTGAGGATGGTCTTCACGTCCACCTTGCGCGCCTTGTGCGGCACGTAGTCGAGGTCGCACTCCGGGTCCGGCTCGTCGAGGTTGATCGTCGGGTGGATGATACCGCTTTGCAG
>JBGQNJ010000257.1:0-2968 GCA_041501065.1 Dehalococcoidia bacterium | reverse complement strand
GTCGGAGCGGCTGGCGTCCATGGGGCTGAACTCGACGTCTGAGGTGTAGCCCTTCGCCCGCGCTACCTGGGTGCGCGCCATCTCCAGCACCTGGTCGCGGTTCTTGCGAAGCTGGTGCGCCATGTGGATGTCCGAGCTGGAGAGGAAGATGTGGATGCGCGGCTGGACGGCGCCTTTGAGCGCATCCCAGCAGGCATCGACGGCCGCCGGCGCGGCGTGCGCCAGTCCGGCGACGGTGCAGCGCTTGATCGTGCCCGCGATGGCCGTCACGCACTCGAAGTCGCCTGGCGAGGATACAGGGAAGCCTGCCTCGATGACGTCGACGCGCAACCGTTCGAGCTGGCGGGCGATCTCCAGCTTGTCCTGTATGTTGAGGGCCACGCCCGGCGATTGCTCGCCGTCGCGCAGCGTTGTGTCGAAGATGATTACCTTGTCTGCCATTTCTTGCTCAACCTCCTGTGGTTTCTGATGCGATCGTGTCGATGAGTCGACCGGCCCTCCTCCGCTGCTACGGGGAGGGCTATCGCAGGTTGAGCAGTTGCAGGCTCCGTGCGTTACGCATCTTCGTTCCGATCAGACGTATCTTCACTGTCGGCCCGCCCGGCTACGTCTCATCGCCTACGCTCCGGCGGGTACCCGCCGCGATTCCGATCGTCCGCGCAGGTCGGGCGTCTCGCCCGAACTACGCGGGGCGGGCATGAGCCACGAGCAGCCTATTTCCCCTTCTTGAGCCAGCTCATCATGCTTCCGAAAGATGGGGAGGTCCCCGCGGGCTGAAGCCCGCGGCACACGTTTCCTAGACGACCTGACCTCGCAACGGTCGCCTGTCTCCAAAACCATCCATTCGCTCTTTCTGGCTGCGCACGTATTTCAGGCGGCTGGCAAGGCTGCCCGGCTCGAGTTCGCAGAAGGCGTAGCTATTGTTGCCACAGCTTGGCTCTCAATTCTGCCAGCGAAACGCCTTGGTATCTCCAGAAGGCGAATCCGTCTGTGGCCGTACCGGTGATTCTCTTCGCCGCGAATCCGGGCTTTCGAATGCGCTCGCCTCGGAAGATGAGGTAGCCAGCGCTGTCAACGACAGCCTTGTATTCTTGGCCCGCATGCACAGCACTAACTTCTGCGTCTGCGGGAATGATGCCGCGGTCGATCATCTGTTTGAGGAACGATACAGACTTACGCTCACCGACTGGTGCTGGCGTCGGCTCGAGCGGAGTCTTGGCAGACAGCGCTGGGCTCAGACCGCGTGCCAGCCGGTTTCGCAGCCAGCTGACCACTTCATCCGGCGTGACGCTAATCTTGCCCTGGGTGCATTCCTTGACGTCTGCCTTGAGGGCCGAGACCACCTTGGACGTCCTGTCAAGTATCGCTCTCTCAATTGCCTTCTCGAGCTGTGACTCCTTTATGAGCGAACGCAGTCCGGTTCCCGTGGACATGGACTCCTTGGAGAGAAGCCAGAGACGGTCGAATGTCCGGTCAAACTCGGCATCGTCGCAGAGGAGGTCGATCTTTAGAACGCGCTTTTCTCTCGGAGGACCCTGCAGGTACAAATAGTAGACCCACAGGTCTCTGGCATTCGTTGCTACCCCCCATTCGATGTTTTCCACGACCTGATATTCCAAGAGTTGCGCTCCAACATCGTCTGATAGGGCTGCCCCGAGCGCCTTGGCCTCGATCGCGACTATCGGCTGGCCACCTACCTTCAATACGTAGTCTATGAACTTTCCGGTGTTCTTCACCTGGTGTTCCAGCTCAAGATCGGCGATGCCCTCGTACCCAAGACAGCGGATGTACTCGTTGATGAAGTGATGCCGTGTCATGGCTTCGCCCAGCGACTTGCCCTCTGGCGACACCCACACCGCTCGCACCCCCTTAAGGCAGGCAACTAGCTCGCTCTTCGCCTGGTCCTTGCTGAGCACCATGGTCGTTACCTCCTATTCGCGCAACGTTGGCCCAAGAGGCTCACCGGCCACCTGTGTCTTGTTTCTCCAGCGCCGACTCGCTGTCGTTCTCTCGCTAGTTCCCTCCACTTCGCCGCCCCTACTTCTGCTGCTTCTTGAGCCAGCTCATCATGCCGCGAAGCTCGGCGCCGACCTCCTCGACAAGGTGCTCGGCGTTCTGGCGCCTGAGCGCCCGGTAATGCGGCCGCCCGACCTGGTTCTCCAGGAGCCACTCGCGGGCAAAGCTGCCGTCCTGGATCTCCGTCAGTATGTCCTGCATGGTCTCACGCACGCAGTCGTCGATGACGCGGGGGCCGCGCGTGTAGTCGCCGTACTCCGCCGTGTCGCTGATGGAGTAGCGCATGTAGCCCATGCCGCCCTCGTACATCAGGTCGACGATCAGCTTGAGCTCGTGCATGCATTCGAAGTAGGCGATCTCCGGCTGGTAGCCCGCCTCGACGAGCGTGTCGAAGCCGGCCTTCACCAGCTCCGTGACGCCGCCGCAGAGGACGCACTGCTCGCCGAAGAGGTCGGTCTCGGTCTCCTCCTCGAACGTCGTCTCCAGGACGCCGGCGCGCGTGCAGCCGATGCCTTTGGCGTAGGCGAGGGCGAGCTCCTTCGCCTTGCCGCTCGCGTCCTGGTGGACGGCGACGAGCGCGGGCGTGGCGCTTCCCTCGGTGTAGAGACGCCGCACGAGGTGGCCCGGCCCCTTCGGAGCGATCATCGACACGTCGACGCCCGCCGGCGGGACGATCTGGCCGAAGTGAATGTTGAAGCCGTGGGCGAACATCAGCGTCTTGCCCGCCTTCAGGCTCGGCTCAATGGCCTCGCGGTAGACGCGGGCCTGGTGCTGGTCGGGGACGAGCATCATGATCACGTCGGCGGCGGCCGCGACTTCGGCGGCTGTCTGGACCTTGTGGCCGGCGTCCGTCGCCTGCTTCCACATGTCGCTGCCCGGAAGCTCGGCGACGAGCACCTGGCAGCCGCTATCGCGCAGGTTCAGCGCGTGGGCGTGCCCCTGGCTGCCGTAG
>JBGQNJ010000256.1:0-2969 GCA_041501065.1 Dehalococcoidia bacterium | reverse complement strand
GCATGATGGGCTCCTGACCCGCAACCTCGCTGAATTTCTGGGGACGGTATTTCCGGTAGAGGACCTCTGCAGCCATTATCTCACCGAGATTATATCACTCCCAGACTCGTCAGTAGAGCGGCCTGATGCGATTCCATGACCCGCGCGTCGTCGCCGGTCGCGTGGTCATAGCCGAGGAGGTGCAGCAGGCCGTGAACGAGGAGAAGCGCCAGCTCTCGCTCCAGCGAATGACCTGCCTGCTTCGCCTGGCGCCGCGCCGCCGGCAGCGAGATGGCGACGTCACCCAGCCGCGTCGACTCGCCCGGCGGCAGGACGAACTCTCCGGCATCCTCGCCGAATGCAAAGGAGAGGACGTCGGTCGGCGCGTCCTCGCCGCGGTAACGACGGTTCAGATCGCGCACTGTCACGTCGCCGGTTACGACGATGCCCGCTTCGGCGCGAGACACGCCCTCTGCGGCGAGGACGCGTGCGACGGCGTCGCGCAGCCACTCATCGTCGACGACGCTGCGAAATCGCGGCGCGACCTCCACGCTGATGTCGTACCGTTTCGCCAACGCCTACCTCCCTGCAAGCACGAACATACTATCACGCGCGGGCGGCTCTTGGGATGACAGCGCCGACCAATCGCCTTTCGTTGACACAATATCGCGCTAACCGGGATACTTGAGTCACTTCCGATGCTTATCGACTTGCATTCGCACACCTACCCCATCTCCTGGGACTCCAGCCTTACCCCCGACCAGCTAATCGGTCTGTGCAAGAAGGCAGGTCTCGACGGCGTCTGCCTCACCGAGCACGACTACTTCTGGGACGTCGCGGAGTGCGCGGCGCTGGCAAAGAAATACGACTTCCTTGTGCTGCCCGCCATCGAGGTGAACACGGAGCACGGCCACATCCTGGCTTACGGCCTGACGAAGTACAAGTTCGGGATGCACCGCGTCGAGCAACTGGCGGCGATGGTCGAAGCGGACGGCGGCGTGATGATCGCGGCGCACCCCTATCGTCGCTACATGCCCTGGTACCACCTGGAGGGCGACGACCTCCAGCGCGGCCTCGAGAAGGCGATGGCGAATCCCGCCTACAAGCACTGCGTCGCCCTTGAGACGCTGCACGGTCGGGGCGCACCACAGCAGAACGATTTCTCGGAGAGGCTGCGCGAGAGGCTGGGAATGCGCGGCAGCGGCGGCAGCGACGCCCACCGGCCCGACCACGTCGGTCGCTGCGTGACGCGCTTCGAACGCCGGGTCGCGAGCCTCACCGACCTCGTCGCAGAGCTGCGCGCGGGGCGCTTCGAGCCCGTCGATCTGCGGCCCGGCGGGCAGGCGAACGCTCCGCCTCCGCCCGTTTGACACGAATTAGAGCTTGCGCTATCGTCTAGGACACATCGTCCAGGTCAGTACGACCATCTTCCAGCATGCGAGTTTCCAGTAAGGAGGTACAGAGAGACCGTGACTGAAGAAGCGATCATCACGGATGAGATGCGGGCGGTTATCGGCAAAGAGGCGGAGCCCCTGACTGTCGAAGTCGACAAGACGGCGATCCGCTGGTTTGCCCGAGCCGTCGGTCACACGGACCTCGTCTTCTACGACGAGGCATACGCCAAGAGCAAGGGGCATCGCAGCATAATCTGCCCGCCCGGCTTCCTGGGCCACGCCATCCACACCCCTGACAAGCCGACGAACATCGTCGGGAACTCGGTCAAGCGCCCTCCCGCGATCCCCGGCCTGAAGCTCATGCGCCTCCTCAACGGCGGCACGGAGTTCGAGTACTACGGCGAGGACATCTGCGCGGGCGACACCCTGAAGAGCGTCAGCAAGATCGCCGACCTCCGCGAGAGGACAGGCGGCCTGGGCAGGATGCTCATCCTCACGACCGAGTCCAACTTCTTCAATGCCGAAGGCAAGCTGGTCGCGACCGAGCGCGGCACCGGCATCATGTACTAGGGAGGGGAATGATGGCTGACCAAGTCTACTTCGAAGACGTCAACGTCGGCGACGAGATACCGAAGCTGGTCAAGAACTGCACGACCCAGCAGCTCGTCATGTGGGCCGCCGGCTCCGGCGACATGTACCAGATCCACTACGATAAGGACATCGCGGCCGGCAACGGTCTGCCCGGCGTCATTGTGCACGGCGCCCTCAAGAACGCCTTCCTCGGACAGTTGCTCCACGATTGGATCGGCGAGAAGGGCCAGATCAAGAAGTACAACTGCCAGTACCGGGGCATGGACGTCCCCGCGCAGGACATCATCTGCCGCGGCGTAGTCACCGCCAAGAGGCAGGAGGACGGCAAGAGCCTCGTCGACCTCGACATCTGGACTGAGAAGCCGGACGGCGAGAAGACATCGCCCGGCAAAGCGACCGTAATCCTGCCCTCAAGAGGCTGATGCGGCCGACCGAACCGACAGACACGGACACCTTCGAGACCGATACAGCGGCCGGGGCCCTAGCGGGAAAGGTGGCAGTGGTCACCGGCGCCGGCCGCGGCATCGGTCGTTGCGTTGCGTTGTACCTCGCTAAAGAGGGTGCGCGCGTCGTCGTCAACGACCCCGGCGTCTCCCCCGACGGCACGGGGCAGGACCAGGCGCCCGCCGATCAGGTCGTCGCCGAAATCGCTGCGGCCGGCGGAGAGGCCGTCGCCAGCCACGACTCCGTAGTCAGCATGGAGGGCGGCAGTCGCATCGTCGGCGCTGCCCTCGACGCCTGGGGACGTATCGACATCCTCTTCAACAACGCCGGCATCCTCCGCGACCGCATGTTCATCAAGATGAACGAGGCGGACTGGGACGCCGTCATCGCCGTCCACCTCAAAGGCTCTTTCACTTGCACGAAGGCGGCGGCGCCACACATTCAGCGACAGCGCTGCGGGCGCATCATCAACGCCTCGTCGTCGTCGGGTCTGATGGGCAATGCCGCCCAGGCGAACTACGGCGCGGCGAAGTCGGCGATTGCCGGTTTCACGCGCGTGCT
>JBGQNJ010000255.1:0-2997 GCA_041501065.1 Dehalococcoidia bacterium | reverse complement strand
GTTCGGTGGCTGCATCATGCCGTCGGGTCCCATCGATTTCACGTTTACGGGGGCGTCCACACCGATGCTTGGAATGACGATGCGCTCGGGCAGCGCCGGTTCGATGGGGGAGAGCGGAGGTCGGGGCTGAGGCGTCGGCGACGGCGCGGCGACGGTAGCGGCAACAGCTGTGGCGCCCTCCTCGTCGTTGTCGGGTCCGAGCATGACCCAGGCGCACCACGCCACGGCCGCGATGACCGCGACGCTTGCCAGGCCCAGCCACGTTCGCTTCGAGCGTATGATTCTCATCTGTGGGCGTCCCCGCCTCTGCCGGTCACGCGGCCTTGACCTCTGACTCCTTGCGAGTCTTGCGCTGTTTCTTCTCGCCGTCGGGCGTGTAGTAGTGGTAGTAGTAGTAATAGCCGCCACCACCGCCGCGACGCTTCACCTTGTTGAGCACCGCACCCAGAATGTGCGTCTTCGACTTCACCAGCGCCTCCCTGGTGCGACGCAGCGCCTGCGCCCGCGTCTTGCTGGAGTCGACGACCAGCATCGTGCCGTCCACCTTCGACGCGAGGATGCTGGCGTCCGCCACCGCGAGTGTCGGCGGGCTGTCGATGATGATGACGTCGGCCTGCGTTTTCAGGGCGTCCAGCACCGCGTCGAGGCGGCGCGAGGCGAGCAGCTCCGATGGGTTCGGGGGCAGCGGCCCGCTGGTGACAACCGCCAGGTTCTCAAAGCGGGTCTTCTGAGCACAGCCGTTTATTCCCGACTGCGGCGAGAGCAACATGTTCGTCAACCCTTGCCCGTTGCTCAAACCGAAGAGGCGGTGTATCGACGGCCGGCGGAGGTCCGAGTCCACCAGGACGACCTTCTTGCCCGCCTGCGCCGTCACCAGCGCCAGGTTCGCGGCCGTCGTGCTCTTCCCCTCGCGCGGATTGGCGCTGGTGACGAGCAGCGTCTGGCCCGGCCTGTCGATGGTGCTGAACTGGACGTTCGTGCGCAGCACGCGATATGCCTCGGAGAAGTGGCCTTGTGAAGCTGAGCCCGCGATCAGGTTGTCAGCGGGGTCTTTCGGCCGGTGGAAGCGGGCGACCCCCCCCAACGAGGGCAGGCCGTTCGCCTCCAGGTCCTCCGGCGACTTCACAGTGTCATCCAGGTATTCGATCAGGAAGGCGATGCCCGCCGCCAGGAACAGACCGACAGCGGCGGCGAGGATGGTGTTCATCATTATGTTGGGCTTGAACGGAGAAGACGGCTTCGTTGCCGCCTCGACGATGCTCACGTCGCCGGGACGGCTGAGCTTGTTCTCCGTGTTCTGCTCGATGAAGACGGACGCGGCCGTGTTGGCGATGCTGCTGGCGAGCGCCGGGTCCGCGTTCTCTGCGGACAGCTTGAGGAGCTGAGTGTCGGTGATGACGCTCACGTCTATCATGCCGTTGAGCTCGTCGCGGCCGAGCGTCAAGTTCAGGCGGTCGATGACCTCCTGCAGGACCGGACGCTGATCGATCAGTTCGCGGTACGTTCGCGTCAAGCGCTCGCTGGTGAGGATGTCGTTATAGGCGATGGTCCCGGGGACCTGGGTCTGGTTGACGAGAAGGGTGGCCGTGGACCGGTAGATGGGGGTCAGGGTTTTGCTGATGGCGTAACTGGCGCCCCCAGCGACGAGCACGCCGGCTAGAAGCAACCACCACCAGCGACGAAGCATTGAGATGTAGCGGGCAAGCTCCATGCGGATTCCTTTCCTGAATGAGATGGATGCCTAGACTATGTTGGGGCAGCGAAGGGGCTTTCTCAATCAGGGGTACCCTTTAGGTGGCACAGGGAATCACTGGATCCGTATGCCGATCGATCCGTATGCCGATCGGCATACGGATGAGGGTCGAATGAGGACTAGACGAGGCCGGAACAGGGTGCCGAGAGAGGGAGTCATTCTAGCGGCGGGGCTCCGCACCCGTCGCGACTCCCTGCGGTTCGGGTCGGCTTCGGGAGTCAGCGGGAGGACAGCGGGAGGGGTAAAGTCCTCCCCTACATTTCTATGGTGGCAGGGCGCTCCCGGAGGTGTGTCTCGAACTCCTTGAGCGCTGCCTGCTGCGACTGGCTGAGGGTGGCCCAGGGCCTCTCGCGGCGGACGGCCGCATAGGCATCGGGCAGGGAGTAGCCGATCGCCATGAGGATGGCGCAGGCGACGCACGGGCTGCGCCCAATGCCGCTGCGACAGTGCAGGTATACCTTGCGACCCGCGGCGAACTCGCTTAGCGTCCAGTCCGCGGCGGCCCTGAGCTGCTCCTGGCTCGGTGCGCGGAAATCGTCGACGGGAAGGCGGAGGAAGTGCAGCCCGTGCCGGCCGAGCTCCGCCTCATCATCGGACGCCTCGCTGCGGACGTCGAGGACGCTGTCGATGCCGGCCTTCGTCAGCAGGCGGAGGCGGTCGTTCGACGGCGCCGGCCCGAGCGCCAGCTCCGGCGTTATCCAGACCAGCAGCCTGGGCGGGCGCAACCGCTCCCACAACTGGCGTAGCATCAGTCGATGACGTCCTGCACCAGCGCGCGCTGCTCCGGGTCCTCCACGTCGATCGGACGCGCCGGGATGCCGATGACGACGGCGTTTTTCGGGACGTCGTGGATGACGATGGAGTTCGCGCCGATGCGCACGTTGTCGCCGATGGTTATCGGCCCCATGATGCGCCCGCCCACACCGACGAACACATTGTCGCCCAGCGTCGGTCCGACGAGACCCTCCCAGGGGTGGCTGATCTTCCGTTTGTGAACCAGCCCGCAGCCGGAGAACGGGTTGAACGTGCAGTTGCGCCCGATCTTCACCTCGCCGGAGATAATCACCTCGCCGTGGGAGATGCACAGCCCTGGCCCAATCGTCGCGTTGTCCGCTATCTGCACCTGCCACAGCACAATGTTCACCCAGTCGCAGAGACGCGGCAGGATGGGCACGTGCTGGTCGTGCAACCAGCGCTTGAAGCGGTAGAGAAGGACGGCGGAGAAGGGGAACATCCAGAGCGCG
>JBGQNJ010000254.1:0-2999 GCA_041501065.1 Dehalococcoidia bacterium | reverse complement strand
ATGGCGATGAGGAGGCCGCCCGACGTTTGCGGGTCGAAGAGGACCTGTGTCATCGCCTCGTCGATGTCCTTATCGATAGTCACGCTGTCCTGGAGGGCGTCGCGGTTGCGCGCGCCGCCGCCGGTGCCGAAGCCGCGCCGCGCGTAGTCGAGGGCGCCGGGCAGGAGCGGCAGGCGGGCCGCTTCGATTTTGAGGGCGACGCCGCTGGCCTTCGCCATCTCGGTGCCGTGGCCCATGAGGCCGAAGCCCGTCACGTCGCACATGGCATCGATGCCTACGGCGCAGGCGACGTGCGAGGGGTGGCGGTTCAGCGTCAACATGCTGTCGATGGCCGCCCTGACGTGCGCCGGGTCGGCCTGGTCGCGCTCGTCGGCGGTCAGGATGAGGGCCGTGCCGAGCGGCTTCGTCAGGTAGAGGAGGTCGCCGGCCCTGGCGCCGCCGCGCGTGATGACGCGGTTGGGGTGAACGGCGCCCATGACGCAAAGGCCGTACTTGGGCTCGGCGTCGTATATCGTGTGGCCGCCGGCGATGACGCCGCCCCCTTCGGCTACCTTGGCAGCGCCGCCGCGGAGTATCTCCGCCAGAATCGTCGGCGGCAGGTCTTCGGGAAAGCCAACGACGTTGAGGGCGAGGAGCACCTCTGCGCCCATGGCGTAGACGTCGCTCATGGCGTTGGCGGCGGCGATGGCGCCGTAAGTGTACGGGTCGTCGACGACGGGCGGGAAGAAGTCGACCGTCAGCACGACAGCGAGGTCGTCGCTGACGCGGTAGACGGCGGCGTCGTCGAGGCCATCGAGGCCGAGGAGCAGGTTAGGGTGCTCTTCGGGCCGGAAGGCTTCGGACAGGGGGCGCAGGACCTGCGCCAGGAGGGCAATGCCCGCCTTGCCCGCTCAGCCGGCGCAGGAGGCGAGGGCGGTCAGGCGGACCTCATCTCGCGTCATCGTTGCTCCTTTCTCGCGACTGGGAATGGAAGCGGGCGCATCCTGCATCGCTTCCAGGCGATTATACAACGTCGATTGCGGAGTGTCAGGAGACGGGGCAAAGAACCGGGTCGGGTACGGAGCCCCGACCCTACGTATCGGAGGAACGTGTCGGCGCGCGGTGGTAGAATCGGCGAATGGAGAGCGGTTTGGACTTGCTGACGCCGAAAGAGGTCATTGCGATGCTGGCGGCGCAGTACGGCGAGTTGCCGCAGCGGCCGCGTCGCGACCCGCTCGACGAGCTGGTGCTAGGCGTCTTGTCGCAGAATACGTCGGACGTGAACTCCGACCGTGCCTTCGCTCAACTGAAGCGCGTCTTCCCGAGCTGGCAGGCGACACTGGAGGCGCGTCCGGAAGACGTTGAGGAGGCGATTCGCCCGGGAGGCCTGGCGCCGACGAAGTCGCTGCGCATTCAGGCGATGCTGGCGGAGGTCCTGAAGCGTGGCGGCTCATTCGATCTGTCGTTCCTGCGCGAGATGCCGCTCGACGAGGCGGAGGCGTGGCTCCAGTCGCTGCCGGGCGTGGGGCCGAAGACGGCGGCGGTGGTGCTGCTGTTCTCGCTGGGCCGGCCGGCGTTCCCGGTCGACACGCACGTGCATCGTGTGCTGCGACGGTTGGGGCTAGCGCTGTCGGGCGCGTCGGCGACGCAGGCGCAGGCGATGTGGGAGCCGCGACTGGTGGCTGAGGAGGTGTACTCGTTTCATATGTACCTCATCGTGCATGGGCGGCGCACCTGCGTGGCGCGGCGGCCGCGTTGCCCGGCGTGCAAACTGAGGCGTCGCTGTCCCTCGGCGACGGTGTTCCATCCAGAGCTCAGCGCGGCCGCCGCGCCACGAACGTCGCGCGCCGATCGTTCCTTGCCCGCGAGCATCGCCCGACGGTATACTTAGACTTCAAACGCGGGGGGGCTGAAGTCCTCCCCTACATTTCTCGAATGGGAGCAGTGCGTTGATCTCCGTCGGAATTCTCGGCGCGACAGGGTATGCGGGGGCAGAGCTGGCCCGCATTCTGTACCGTCATCCGCATGTGCGACTGACGTCGGTCGTGGGCGCGGAAGGTATCGGGCAGCGTCTCGGCGATTTCTTCCCGCATCTCTACCCGTTCGACCTGATAATTAAGGAGCAGCTCGACGACGTCGACGTCGTGCTGGCGGCGCTGCCCCACCGCGTCGCGGCGCAACTGCTGCTGCCGTGGATCGACCGCGGCAAGCCGGTCATCGATCTCAGCGCCGACTTCCGCCTGAAGGACGCGGCCGAGTACGAGAGCTGGTACAAGGTGGCGCACCCGCGGCCGGAACTGCTGCGGGAGGCTGTCTACGGGCTGCCGGAGCTGCATCGTCGGGAGATCGCGGGCGCGCGGCTCGTCGCGTCTCCCGGCTGCTATCCGACGGGCGCGATCCTGGCGCTGGCACCGGCCGTCAAAGAGGGCTTAATCGAGAAGAACGTGATCGTCGATAGCAAGTCGGGCACGTCGGGCGCCGGGCGCTCGCCGACGCTGACGACGATGCTCGCAGAGGCAGGAGAAGGCATCTCGGCGTACGCGCTGGCGGGCCATCGCCACATGCCCGAGATTGTGCAGGAGCTGTCGCTGCTGGCGGGCGAGCCGTGCCCGGTGACGTTCGTGCCGCACCTTCTGCCGATGGCGCGTGGCATCCTGACGACCGGCTACGCGTCGTTGTCGAAGAAGGGGCTCGAGGCCGGCGAGAAGGGCGTGCGCGAGGCGTATCGCGAGTTCTACCGCGACGAGCCGTTCGTGCGGGTCGTCGACGCGCCGCCGCAGACGAAGCACGTGCGCGGCAGCAACTTCTGCGCCGTCTGCCCGACGGTCGACTCGCGGACCGGGCGCCTGGTCGTCGTGAGCTGCCTCGACAACCTGGTGAAGGGCGCCGCCGGTCAGGCCATCCAGAGCATGAACCTGATGCTCGGCCTGCCGGAGACGGCGGGTCTGGAAGAGCTGGGGCTCTATCCCTAGCGGTCTGACAAGAGGCCTGTGGCGGGCCATCCGGCCTGACAACGAGTT
>JBGQNJ010000253.1:0-3014 GCA_041501065.1 Dehalococcoidia bacterium | reverse complement strand
TTCTCGTCGCAACCTATCCGCTGGCGGGCAACTACGGCATCAACCGCTTCGACGTTGAGTCGAACCGCATCCAGGTCAGCGGCATGGTCGTGCGCGAGCACTGCGACATCCCCAGTCACTGGCAGTCGGAGATGACGCTGCACGACTACCTGGCGCGGAACGGCATCCCCGGCCTCTCCGGCATCGACACGCGCGCCCTGACGCGTCGACTGCGCATCTCGGGCGTGATGATGGGGCTGATAACGCGCGGCGAGGACCCCGAAGAGGCGCTGGCGCACCTGCGCGAGACGCCCCGTTACGGCGACATCGACTTCGTGCGCAGGGTGAGCACGGACTGCAACTACGAATGGCCGGACGGCTCGACGGCGGCGCAACATCACATCGTCCTCGTCGACCTGGGCGTGAAGTACAACATCATGCGCATGCTGAGTCGTAAGGGGGCGCATGTGACCGCCGTCCCTTGCCTGACGTCCGCGGAGGACGTGCTGGCGCTGCGGCCGGACGGCGTCGTGCTGTCGCCCGGACCCGGCGACCCGGTGCACCTGGGGTACGTCGTCGAGACGCTGAAGGGGCTCGTCGGCCAAGTGCCGATACTCGGGATTTGCCTGGGCCACCAGACGCTGGGGACGGCCTTCGGGGCGTCAACGTTCAAGCTGAAGTTCGGGCATCGCGGCGCTAACCACCCGGTGCGCGACCTGGCGACGGGGCGCATCTATATCACCGCTCAGAACCACGGCTACGCGACCGACCCCGACGGGCTGCGCGACGGCATGGAAGTCAGCCTCGTCAACCTAAACGACGACACGGTGGAGGGACTACGGCACGAGGAGCTCGGCATCATGTCGATCCAGTACCACTCGGAAGCGTCGCCGGGACCGCTGGACAGCACCTACTTCTTCGACCGCTTCCTGGACCTCGTCAGCGAACGCAAAGGGAACTAACGTGACAAGGACCGAACCCGCATTCCGGCGCGCCACTACCGACGACGCCGCAGCCATCGCTTCGGTGATCGAGGCCGTCATGAAGGACTCCCAACCTGTCGGCTTCGAGCGCGCCTACTCGGCGGATGAGGTGCGGACGTGGCTTTCGCGCCTCGGCGATGCGGGCGCCGTCTTCCTCTGCCTCGTCGAAGGCGAAGTCGCCGGGTTCAGCGCTCTCGACTTCAACACGCAGGAGCCGGACACGGCGACGCTGGGCGTGTGGCTGCTGCCGGAGCATCGCGGGAAGGGGCTGGGGACGGAGCTGGCGCGCCTGGCGCTCGACTTCGCGCGAGACCGCGGCTATCGACGGATACGCGGGCGGCTGCCGGCGGGCAACGAGGTAGCGCTCAGCTTCCTTTCGAGCATTGGGGCGCTCGTGCCCATCTACAATCCGAACATGCGCTTCGAGCTGCCGCTATGACAGACACGCGGACCGACAACGACGAGGAGCCGGAAATCGACTCCCCGTCCGAACCCGGCGCCGGCCCGCCGTGGATGCGTCGACGGCGACACCCCCTCGTGCGACGCGTCGGGGGCCGGGTCGGCGGCCACGTCGAGACGCGCGCGTCGTACGGCGTCCTTACGCTGTGCACGTTCGGATTCACCGCGGGCGCGCTGCTGGTCGTCATCGCCGTCGTCGGAGCGATTGTGTACCTGGCGCAGGGTCGACTGCTGCACGCGCTGGCCTTTCTGGTCGGGGGGCTCCTGTTCGCCGCCATCGCCGCGGCACTCGGCTTCGGCGCGGGCTTCATCGGGCTGCCGTTCGCCGGCGACTGGTTCCTGGAGTGGCCGAGCCACGCCATCGCCTGGGCGCTCGGTCTTGCCGGCTGCGCCCTGCTGGCGGCGCTGGTCCTTCTCACGCCGTTGCCGCCGTACCTGGGAGTGCTGCTCACCGTGGCAGCCGTGTTCGGCGCGGGCTATACGGTCGCTTACGCGCTGCGGACGACGAAGCCCATGGCGGCCAGACAGGGCCGTGCCCACCGCCAGACAGGCACGCGGAGGAGGAAGCGCTGATGGAGCAGGGCGAGGAGTTGTCGCTAGAGAGAAACGATGGCTGAGAAACCGGGCAAGGTGCTGATCATCGGCTCCGGGCCGATCATCATCGGGCAGGCAGCGGAGTTCGACTACGCCGGCACGCAGGCCTGCAAGGCGATGCGCGAGGAAGGCGTGACCTCCGTCCTCGTCAACTCCAACCCGGCGACGATCATGACCGACGAGGGCATCGCCGACATCGTCTACATCGAGCCGCTGACGGTCGACGTCGTCTCCCGCATCATCGAGCGAGAGCGGCCGGACGGCCTGCTGCCGACGCTCGGCGGGCAGACCGGCCTGAACCTGGCCGTCGCACTCGCTGAGGCGGGTGTGCTCGACAAGTACGGCGTACGGCTGCTGGGCACGCCGCTGGACACGATCCGCAAGGCGGAGGACCGCGAGCTGTTCCGCCAGCTCTTGCAGGACATCGGAGAGCCGGTGCCTCCCAGCGCGACGGTCACGAGCCTGGGCGAGGCGCGCCTCGTCGCCGACATACTCGGACTGCCGCTCGTCGTGCGACCGGCCTATACCCTCGGCGGCACCGGCGGAGGCATCGCGCGCACGCCCGAGCAGCTTGAGCAGATCGCCGGCGGCGGCCTGGCCGCAAGCCCAATCAGCCAGGTACTCCTGGAGCAATGCCTGCTCGGCTGGAAAGAGATCGAGTATGAGGTGATGCGCGACGGCGCCGACAACTGCATCACAGTCTGCAACATGGAGAACCTGGACCCCATGGGCGTGCACACCGGCGACAGCATCGTCGTCGCGCCGAGCCAGACGCTGAACGATAAGGAGTACCAGATGCTGCGCTCGGCCAGCCTGCGCATCATCCGCGCGCTGGGCATCGAGGGCGGCTGTAACATCCAGTTCGCGCTGGCGCCGCGACCGGAGCTCGCCGACTGGCAGTGCCACGACGCGTCGGCGCCGCCCTACTACGTCATCGAGGTCAACCCGCGCGTCTCCCGCAGCTCCGCCCTGGCGAGCAAAGCGACCGGCTACCCGATT
>JBGQNJ010000252.1:0-3050 GCA_041501065.1 Dehalococcoidia bacterium | reverse complement strand
GACCGCCAGCAGGCGCAGTACCTCTACGCCGACGGCGACATCCACTACTTCATGAACACGCAGACCTACGACCAGCTCGCCGTCAACAGCGAACGCCTCGGCGACGCCCTCAACTACCTGCGCGAGAACGGCACCTGCGACATCCTCACCTACGGCGACGAGGCCATCGGCGTGGAGCTGCCCGCCGCCGTCGAGCTGAAAGTCGAGCAGACGGACCCCTGGGTCCGCGGCGACACGGCCCAGGGCGGCACGAAGCCCGCGCGCCTCGAGACGGGGCTCGCAGTGCAGGTGCCGCTGTTCATCAACACCGGCGATATGCTGAAGATCGACACCCGCAGCGGCCAGTACCTGGAGCGCGCATAACCGATTTCCGCCAATACGGACACGTAGGCCGGGCTTTCCAGCCTGACCGGGGAGACGCCGAGACTGGAAAGTCTCGGCTACGAGATTCTATCTAAGCTCGACATGGAAGTCTACTCGGTAAGCCGCATCACCACCTATCTCCGCGAGCTGCTGGAGACGGACCCCCATCTGGCCGACATCTGGGTCAGCGGCGAAGTCTCCAACCTGACGCGGTCGACCGCCGGCCATCTCTACTTCACCCTCAAGGACAGCGAGTCCCAGCTCCGCTGCGTCTTCTTCCGCGGCGCGACCCTCCAGCGCGACCTGGCATCGATGGTCGAGAGCGGCGCGCAGGTCGTCGCGCACGGGCGCATCTCTCTGTACGAAGTCCGCGGCGACTTGCAGTTTTATGTCGACTTCGTCCAGCCGGAGGGCGTCGGCGAACTGGCGATGGAGTTCGAACGGCTGAAGGCCCGATTGGAGCAGGAAGGCCTGTTCGAGCAGTCGCGCAAGCGGCCGCTGCCGCCGTTCCCGGAGCGCATCGGCGTCGTAACCTCGCCGACGGGCGCCGTCTTCCACGACATCTGCGCGATCCTGGCGCGACGCTGGCCACTGGCAGAGATCGTCCTCGCGCCGAGCGCCGTGCAGGGCATAGAAGCCGTGCGCGGCATCGTCGCCGGCATCGCCGCCCTCAACGAAGAGCCGGACATGGACGTGATCATCGTCGCCCGCGGCGGCGGCTCGATGGAGGAGCTGTGGGCGTTCAACGAAGAGGCCGTCGCGCGGGCCATCTATGCCAGCCACGCGCCCTTCGTGTCCGCCGTCGGCCACGAGACCGACTACACGATAGCGGACTACGTCGCGGACGTGCGCGCGCCGACGCCCTCGACAGCGGCGGAGCTCGTGGCGCCCGACCGCCGGACCGTCGCGACCACCATAGTCGCCCGTAGGGCTGCGCTCTCGACCGCCGCTCGCCTCTGCCTCGACGAAGGCGTCGGTTGCCTGCGCGGCGCCCTCGGCCGCATGGAGCACTGCGCGCCGCCCATTGACCGCGACCGCCAGAGGGTAGACGATGTGCTGCGACTGGCGGGGACGATGATCGACGCCGCGTTTGCGCGAAGTCGCGAGCACGTCGGCGGCTTCCGGTTGCAACTGCGCTCCCTGCACCCACAGGCGACGCTGGCGCGCGGCTATGCGCTCGTCGAAAAGGACGGCGTCGCCGTGCGAAGGGTGCGCGACGTGAAGTCGGGCGATGCGCTGGACGTGCGCGTCAGCGACGGCGGGTTCGCGGCGCGCGTCGAGCCTAAGTCGAGCGCGAGACGGCGGGGGTCGCGACCGTCGCAGGAAACGCAGCCGCCGCTGTTCACGTCGGACGGCGCTTGAGGGCGGGGATGGCAACGAAGAAGAACAAGGAAACATTCGAAGAGCTGTTCCGTCGCCTCGAAGAGACGGTGACGAAGCTGGAAGAGGGCGGCCTGCCCCTGGAGCGGTCGCTCGCGCTCTACGAAGAGGGCATGACGCTCGCGCGGCGCTGCCAGGAGATGCTCGACGCCGCAGAAGTCAGGATCCGCCAGCTTCGCGAGACGCTGGCCGCGCCGGCGGAGCCCGAGGAGGTCGAGGAGGAGATCCCCTGGGACGATGCTGAAAGCTGACCTCCACCTCCACACCAACGCTTCGCCCGACAGCATGATCACCCCCGAGGCCCTGGTGAAGTGCTGCCTGAAGAAGGGCATCAATTGCATCGCCGTCACCGATCACAACACGATGGACGGCGTCGCGGCGGTGCAGCGTATCGCCCCGTTCAGGGTCATCGCCGCCGAAGAGGTGAAGACGAGCGAAGGCGAGATCATCGGCTATTTTCTGCGCGAAGCCATACCGCCGCGACTGTCGCCGGAAGAGACCGTCGCCCGCATCAAGGCGCAGGGCGGCCTCGTCGCCGTCCCGCATCCCTTCGACCGGCTGCGACGCGAGCCCCTGCGCGAGGCGGCGCTGATGCGTGTCCTGCCGCAGGTCGACATCATCGAGGCGCTGAACGCGCGCGTCACCGTCGCCGGCCACAATCGCCGCGCCGCCGCCTTCGCGGCCGAGCACGGCCTGGCGTGCAGCGCCGGCAGCGACGCGCACTCGCTCTTGGAAGTCGGGACCGCCTACGTCGAAATGGCCGAGTTCGACACGCCGGAGCAGTTCCTGGCGTCGCTGCGAGAGGGCACGCTCTCAGGAGGGCGCAGCGTGCCGCTGGTGCACCTCATCAGCACCTGGGCAAAGGTGCGCCGTTACCTCCGACCTTGACGATGAGTCGCGCCGCCCGTTGGGCGGCAGGCAGACCACGAGTTGAACGCCGAGACTGGAAAGTCTCGGCTACGGCGCTTCTTCGGCGCCGGTGCCGCGACAATTCGAAGACCTCGACGCAATTGTGGAGCCAGATGACCGCTGCTATAATGGCCGAACAATGACCGACGAACCTTCCCGTCGAAACGGCGAACTGCTGGTCTGCAACCGCTGCAGCCGTCCCTACGAGCCCGGCGACAGGTTCTGCCGCAGGTGCGGCGCATCTTTGAACACGCTGCCCGTCGCCCGCGAGAGCTACACGCCGGCAATCTGGCACTCGCCCGTGCCTGCCATCGCGAGAGGCGTCGTCGCCATCGCTGTCGGAACGCTGGCGGAGATCGCCATCAGGCGCGTCATAATGATGGCCTTCCGGCCGAGCT
>JBGQNJ010000251.1:0-3058 GCA_041501065.1 Dehalococcoidia bacterium | reverse complement strand
TCTTCCGCGCCCCCTGCAAGCATCGGGCCTTTGCAGCAATCCCCATCGACTCACCGAGACTGCCTTCGAGAATCGACGACGAAGCCGAGGTATGCCATCGGCGGGCGCATCCGCGTGGGGAAGAGTGGTCGTTTGGCGAGGCGAAATGGGCAATCGCCCGCATTACGCGATGCCGCGGTTCGTCGCATCATTCAGGCGTCCCCTCAGGGAGGAGGGCGCGATGTCAAAGGTCGAGGACGAAAAGTACAAGGCGCTGGCACACCCCCTTCGACGCGCCCTGCTCAGCGAAATGAGCGAGTCCGGTCGCACCCTCGCCTACCTCGTGCGCCGAACAGGGGCAGCGCCGTCGCGCGTCTCCAATCACCTCAGGCTCATGGAGCAGGCGCGCCTCGTCAAGACGCGACAGCGCAGCGGAGGCCGGGTCTACAGCCTAAGAAAGGAAGGCCTGCAACAAGTGCTGGCCTTCCTGAAAGGTCTTGTCGAACCGAGCTGACGCTTGCGCCCGACTACCAGGGCGGCAGCGACAGATCGCCGGATCGCTCGTAGGTGACGTCGATGGAGTCGGCGACGCCCCAGCTATCGTCCACGTACTGCTCCGTCAGGAACCACGTATCGTACTCCGAGAACGTCGGGCCGGCCAGGTAGATCACGGAGCTGCCTCTGTCATCGAAAGCGGTGGAGCAGTACCTGCCTACGTCTGCGGCCGGGTTCGCGTGGGCGCAGTCGCCGATGTACTCGACGCCGTAGGAGTAGAGGTACTCGGCTATCGCGTCTTCCGGCGTGGGCTGGCCCATCGGCCCGCTCACGGGACCCCTGGGCGGTGCCGCTGCGCCGCCGAGCAGCGCGCTCTGGGCTTGCGCCAGGAGGATGGGCGTCTGGAAGTCGTACTCCGTCAGCGAAAAGACGCCGACGATCACGAGAGCGTTGTCCTGCCGGAATCCGACAAATGTCAGCTTCAACGGCGCCGTGTCCGAGGTGCCCACGTCCTCTTCGGCGCTGTAGAGACAGCTCTCATCGCCGACCTGCGAACCGTCGACAGACTCCGGCTGGTAGAACTCAAAGCCCATGTCCGTGACGAACTCCCACATCGTGTCCTGGAACTCGACGCAGTCAGAGACGGCGCCGGCAGCGCCTTCGGCCGTCTCGTAGACGTCGGCCTGGATGACGATCACGGTGGGCATGCCACCGCTGGCGTCGGCGCTGTCGAAGTCGTCGAAGACGCGCCGGACTCCGCCCAGGCGGCCGTACTCCTCGTAGAAGCTCAGTGCGTCTTGCGGGTCGTCGTAGAAAGCGGCCCTGTCTTCATTGCTGAGGTAGCTCTCCCAGCCCAGAACGAAGCCGGCTCCGAAGTCCGACTCGGACAAGAGCGGTACGTTGACGCCGTCGACCGAGCTGCCCGGCTCTTCGATCTGAGGGATGACGACCTCTGTCGTCGCCTTAGCCTCTCTTATCAGCGCCCGGGCAAGGTCTATCGGACGTATTCGGCCGGACTCCTCTCCGCCCAGCTCTTGGACGTAGTAGATAGCGGTGGGAATTCCTACCAGCTCACCCTTATCGTCGAAGGCGCCGCCGCCGCTGTTGCCGGCAGCGATGCGGGCATCCGTCTTGATCCAGGCGTCCTTCTGTCCCTCGACCGCCAGGAAGCCGCTCACGGCGCCCTTCGTCAGCTCAAGTGATCCCTCACCGACGGCCGGATAGCCCAGTACCGTCAGGGTTTCGCCGATGTCCAGGTCGTCCGCGTTGCCGATGGACACGACCGGGAGGTTAAGGTCGCTAACGTCGATCTCGACGCCGTTCCTGTTCTCGGTGATCCGGATGACAGCCAGGTCGAGATCCTCGTCCCAGGCTGCCAGGCCACCGAAGTAGGTAAGCGTCGGGGTTTCTTTGGGATCGTCGGAGACGTAAATAGCGATGTCATCATAGGCGCCGACGCCCGCGGGATCGACGACGTGGTAGTTCGTGAGAATGAGGCCGCTGTCGTCGACGATGGTGCCGGAACCCGTTGCGACGGGCTCGAAGTCGCCGCCGTCGATGACCCCGGGCGCGACCATAACGACCGACGCCGCAAGGTCGGCTACGTTCGTCTTCTGCGGCGTCTCCACCAGCCCTTTCGGGGGACTGGCCTCCTCGGTCGGCTGGATACTATCGCTGGAGCCGCCGCAGGCCGCCAGGACGATGGCGAAAGCAGCCGCCAGAGAACAGGTGACGAGTTTCAGTCCGTTCATCTTTGCACCTCAGCCGGTCGCAGCTAACCCAGGATACCCCCTGGCAACGCGTACCGTCGACGCGCAACGTGCGTGCCGGTCTCCCTAATTTTCGGCATGGCCGAACGTGCCCGACATACGTCAAAAGGATGGCGTCGCCGCCGCACGAAGCCGTTCGGCCCGATGCGGGCTTGATCTCAACGTCGGACACTGGGGTATTATCTTCTCAGCGCTGGTTGAGACAAGGCACGGCGAGCGAAAGGGGCAGGTCAATGGGAAACGCACTGTTTGCTTTGATGTGGCTGGGTGCCGCTCTTCTTGCGACCCTTGGTGCGGCCGTGGCGCTGGCCGCCTTCTCCGACTTGAGGGAGAAGCTCAGCAGGCGCTAGCGACCCAACCGGTCGCTCCGCTCCCGGCTCCTTTTCATGTGCCCCCAATATTCGGCCAACAGCAGGTCTGCCATCGGCGAAGGCGCCTGCGACGCGTTAGGCTCATCTGAGCATAGCGCTGTTGCCTCTAAACCGGGGTTGCCGTACGCTCGGGGCGAAGAGTCTTATGAGTACGCACGGCTTGAATTGGCGCGACAAGAAGGGTCTTTCTGAGCTCGCCACGGGCGTTACCAGGAGGACCCGGACAACCTAGTACTGCGGACAGATCCGAATTCCCAAAGAACGCACACTGCAGGGATAAAGACGGCGACGAGATAGTGAAAGTGAACACAATCGCAGACTGATTCGCGAATCCGTCTTCCTTCATCAGGAGGCTGAGCTATGGAGAAACTGAGTCGAAGGAATTTTCTGAAGCTCTCTGCAGCCGGCGCGGGCGGAGGAAGCCTCCTCGTGGCTGCCGGCCTT
>JBGQNJ010000250.1:0-3060 GCA_041501065.1 Dehalococcoidia bacterium | reverse complement strand
TCAAGATGCTCGACGATGCGGCGTTCTTCGCCGTCAACTCGCTCGTCACTGACACCTTCGTGCTGACGGTCTCGCTGAACGCGTACCTTGTCCGGCCGGTCTCTGAGGGCGAAGTAAAGGCCGTGGGCAGGGTCGTGCACCGCTCGCGACGGCTCTACGTCGCGGAGTCGCAGCTAACCGATTCCGACGGCAGGGAGATCGCGAGGGGCAGCGGCACGTTCGTTCCCAGCGATATCCCCCTCTCGCCGGAAATCGGCTACGCGTAGCCGGAGCTTGACCGCGAGCGCCGCAACGTCTATCGCAGAGACGAAGTCACGCCGACGGCGCCGGCGCAGTAGGATCCGGACCGCCGTCTGCCCCCGCATTGACTCGACCACTCCCGCCACTGGCTCATCGCCGGATCGATGCTGTCAACGGCGCGGGCATGGGGCATCCTAGCCCGGTGCGCTTATCGCCGCCAGGAAGAAGTCGGCGGCGGCATCCGCGGCGCCGCTGTAGGTCCGTCTCGACGCAAGCGCGAGCAGCATGCCGGACTGAACGATAGACGATAGCGCCGCAATCGCGACGGGAACGTCCAGGTCAGACCGAAAGCTGCCGTCTTCTATCCCTCGCTGCAAAACGCTCGCGGTGAGATCTATGAGGTCCGGGAGGGCTTCCGTCTTGTGGTCGGGCAACTCATTGGTCTGCCCCCTGAGCATGACCTCGGTCAGGACACCGAAGCGCTCGAAAAGCCCGGCTGCGGCGTGGATCATTTCCCGGAGGGCCGCCTTCGGGTCCTTCTGCCCGGCGGCGACGTGCAGCCTTTGCACCAGGTCTTCGGCGGCGGCCTGCATGACCGCCCTGATTAGACCCTCACGACTCTCGAAGTGCCGGTAGAGCGAACCGACGCCGACACCGGCGCGCTCCGCGATCTCCCTTATCTCCGCCGCCAGCCCCTTCTCCGCGAAGAGTTGTCGCGCCGCCTCCAGAATAGCCTCGCGGTTGGCCAAGGCGTCCGACCTGGCCGAGCGGAGGTGGACCGGTTCCCCTGCTGAACTCGTGGTCATGAAGGCGTCCCCCTATTGACAGGAGCAGGAAACCGGCCCGATAATGGATAGGAACCGGAACTCCTGTTCCTACTCTAAGCCGCTGGCTTGGCGATGTCAAGGGAACAGGCAGACCAGCGCGGTCCGTCGCCCGTGACTAGAGCCGGAGCCCTTTCCCCTTAGAATGATCGGAGGACCAGCAATGCGTCGTGTTGTCTCGTGGCTAACTGAATACTCGTACCGCAAAGCACTGCTGGTGCTCGTCGCCGTCGTGCTTGTGGTCGGGTTCGGCGCGTTCACGCTGACCCGCGTCCGCGAGGAGCTGCTCCCGGACGTAAGCTTCCCCGTGATTACCGTGATCGCCCGCAGTCCCGGCGACCAGCCCCAGGACATCGCACAGACGGTGACTACACCCATCGAGGCCGCTCTCTCCGGCCTCCCCGGGGTCCGCAAGACATCGTCCACTGCCGTCTCGGGCCTGGGCGTGACGATGCTCAGCTACGACTACGGTACGGACCTCAATAGCGCCGAAACGGCGGTCAAGCAAGCGCTCGCCGATGCCCGGCTGGGGTCGAACGTCTCGACATCGATCCTCAAGTTTGACATCTCGATGATACCCATCGTCACGTTCAGCCTGCAGGGCGACCTCAGCCAGGCGGACCTGTATCAGCTTGCTCAGTCCCAGGTCGTCCCCAACCTGACGAAGCTGGACGGCGTCGCGTCTGTTTCCGTGAGCGGCGGCGCGCTCAGCCAGGTCGTCATCACCCTCGATCGCCAGAAGCTGCTCGATAGCGGCCTCTCCTACGACCAGGTGGCGCAGGGGCTGCAGGCCAACAACGTCATCCTCCCCTCCGGCCAGCTCCCGACCGGCGACACCGTCCTGCCCGTCGAGACCGTCGCCGTCTACAAGAGCCTGGACGATATCCGCAGCATCGGCATCCGCACGACGCCGACCGCCGGCGTGCCCGCGACGGTGGTGCGCCTGGGCGACATCGCGACCGTCGCCGAAGCGTCGGCCGCCCCAAACGGGGCCAGCCGCACCGACGGCCAGCCGGCCGTAAGCATTCAGGTGGTCAAAGCGAAGGATGCCAACACGGTCCAAGTTGCTCATGAGGTTACCGCGGAGCTGGACAAGATCAAGCCTGCGCTGCCTCAGGGCGCCTCCTTCAGCGTCTTCTTTGACCAGTCTACCTTCATTACCAGTTCAATCAACGGTGTCGTTCGAGACGGGCTCATCGGCGGCTTGTTTGCGATCATCATCGTCTTTCTCTTCCTCGCCAACTGGCGCACGACGCTCGTAACGGCCGTCTCGATACCACTCTCCGTGATAACGGCCGTCGTGCTGCTCGACCGCATGGGCTACTCGCTGAACATCATGACGTTGGGCGGCCTTACCATCGCCATCGGCCGCGTAATCGACGACTCCATCGTGGTCCTCGAGAACATTTACCGGCATATGGCGAAGGGGGAGAAGACCTTCCCCGCAATCGTCAACGGCGCCCGCGAGGTGAGTATCGCGATCACCGGGGCCACGGCGACAACGTGCGCCGTCTTCCTGCCGCTTGGCCTCGTGGGAGGCATCATCGGCCAGCTTTTCTTTTCATTCGCGCTCGCCGTCGTGTTCGCCCTGCTGGCTTCGCTCCTCGTGGCCGTGACCGTTATTCCGGCGCTCACCCGCTTCACCATCGCCGGCCGCGTGAAAGTGCGTGAGAAGGCAGGCCCGGGCGACACTCCCCTGGCGAAGGTGTACACGCCGGTGCTGCGCTGGGCGCTCGGGCACCGCTGGATCACCCTCAGCGTTGCCGCCGCGCTGCTCGTCGGCAGCCTGGCACTCGTCCCGCGACTGCCCGTCCAGTTCCTGCCCGGTTCCGGTCAGAAGACCGTGACGGTATCGGTCAACGCCCGTCCCGGCGAGACCCAGGACGCCGTCCTCCAGCAGGCCGAGGCCGTCGAGAAGCTGCTGTCGAACTTTAGGGTCGACCGCTATCAGACTGTGATCAACGGCACCGCCGGCGACTTGGGCGCCCTCAGCAAC
>JBGQNJ010000249.1:0-3063 GCA_041501065.1 Dehalococcoidia bacterium | reverse complement strand
CTGCCTTGACAAGCCCTGACCGCCTCCACGAGACGAGCACCGCAGATAGATGGAAGCGCTACCTCCAACGGCCTCTTCGACTCCTGGGAAGCCTGGAGCACGGTTTCCGGCGATCTCGCCCGCCGCGCTGCGACGCGTCGACGTATGGCTCATCGCGATTGTCACAACCGCCTTCGTCCTGCGCCTCCTCTGGGCGCTGCACGTCGAGGTCGATCCGCGCACGTACTGGCGCTGGGACATGACCATCTACGACTACCAGGCCTACGCCCTCGCCAAAGGGATGGGCTTCGTCGACTTCGCCGGACAGCCCAGCGCTCACTGGCCGCCCGGCTACCCGGCCGTGCTGGCGCCGCTGTATCGTCTCACCGACAACAGCCTCCTCTCCGCGCGCCTGCTGAACGTCGTCGCCGGAAGCGCGACCGTCGTCCTCGTCTACCTGCTGGGCGTAAAGGTTTTCGGGCGCCGCGCCGGGCTGCTTGCCGCCGGGTTGCTGGCGGTCTTCCCGGGCCAGGTATTCGCCACCAGCCTCATCATGACCGAGCCCGTTTTCACCTTCCTCTTCGTGCTGGTCCTGACCGTTACCGTCTATACCGTGCTTGGCGAAGGCGACGGTCGTCCCTGGCAGGCCGCTCTCATCGGCGTGCTCATCGGCGCGGCGGCGCTCGTCCGCGGCGAAGGCCTCCTGCTGGCAGCGATCATCCCCGTCCTGATATTCGCCAGCCGGCCCTCACGGCGCGTCGCCCTCGCGCGTTCGTCACTGCTGCTGCTCGGCGCGGCCGTCGTCATCCTGCCCTGGACGGCGCGCAACGTCATCAAGATGCACGCTCCGATCATCATCTCGACGAGCGCGACGGAGGCGTTCTGGGTCGGCCACCACGAGGGCGCGAACGGCAGAATAGCCGATTTCTCCGAACTAACTGCCAACGAGGGTCTCGCGGGCATGGCGAACCCCGACTACGAGGTAAAGGCGAACAACGCGGCGCTCAAGCAGGCCCTGCAATTCATCAGGAGCAACCCCATCGAGGAGCTCACGCTCATCCCGCGCCGCTTCGTCGCTCTCTACGCCGGCGACGGCGCATCCATCGCCTGGCACGACAATCCCTCGACGCTGTCGCTTGACAAAGCGAAGATGCTCGCGCGTCTCAGCGACTGGTTCTACTGGGCGGTCGGAGGAATCGCCGCGCTCGGGTTGCCCGCCTGGCTATCGCTGCGCGACCAGCGGAAGGCGTTTCTGGTGGCCGTCGTTGCCTGCTGGACGCTGCTCTTCAGCGTCGTCTTCTTCGGCGACGAGCGCTTCCACTTCGCGATTATGCCCATCTTCTGCCTGTGGGCTGCCGTGTCGCTGACCACCTCCTGGCAAGCTGTCCAGACGCGATCGCGGGGTCGTGGGCATGCGGCGCAGTCGTAGGAAGCGGTGGGGTCGGGCGATAGCGGAGGAGCGGGGCGCCGCCATGACCATCGAGCGTCACTGCGGCGGGGAAAAGGCGCCGTAGGCCGCAGCGACTCCCCGTTCTAGGAGAAGTATCGGCAAAGGCGCGACTATCTGAAGTGACGCTTCAGCCCTCGCGGCCGGACCCACACGATTGTTGCGCCGCCCGATAGGAGCTCCGCACCAGCGGCCCCGACTCGACGTGGCGGAAGCCGAGAGCGCGTCCTTCTTCGGCCAGCAGCGCGAACTCCTCCGGCGGATAGAATCGCACCACAGGCAGATGCCGCGGGCTCGGACGCAGATACTGCCCCAGCGTCAGGATGTCGCAGCCGGCGCCGCGCATGTCCGACATCGCCTCTCGCACCTCCGCCGGCTCTTCGCCCAGGCCGAGCATGATGCCGCTTTTCGTCGACATGCCGGGCCGCAGCGCCTTCGCTTGACGCAGCAATTCGAGGGAACGCTGGTAGACCGCCTGCGGCCTCACGCTGCGATAGAGTCGCGGCACGGTCTCGACGTTGTGGTTGAGGATGTCCGGGGCGGCGTCCGTTATGGCCGCCAGCGCCTGCCAATCACCGCGAAGGTCCGGTACCAGCACCTCGACGGCCGTCGACGGCGAAAGGCGGTGTATCTCACGGATTGTCGAAGCGAAGACGCCTGCGCCGCCGTCTGCCAGGTCGTCGCGCGTCACCGACGTCACGACGGCATGACGCAGGCCCAGCAACGCCACCGTCTCCGCCACCCGTCGCGGCTCCTCCGCATCGACCGGCTCAGGGCGCCCGCTCGTGATGGCGCAGAAGCGGCAGGCGCGCGTGCAGACGTCGCCAAGGATAAGGAATGTCGCCGTGCCCGCCTCGAAGCACTCGCCGATGTTGGGGCAGGCCGCCTCCTCGCACACCGTGTGCAGCCCCGCGCGACGCAGCAGGCCCTTAACGCGAAGGTAGCCCTCGCCGCCCGGCGCTCGCACCTTCAGCCATGCGGGCAAGCGCCTCGGTCCTTCGACAGCTTCAGATTCCATACGAGCCCATCATAGCAAATCGAAAGAGTCCGCGAGGGAGATCGAGGGTGCCGCGACTCAACTCGCCGGGAGAGCCGCCATCATCTCCTCGATGGAGCCGGAGCGCACGTCGAGATCGAGGTGCTTCGTCAGGGCGGCGATGACCGCGTCCGCCGCCTCGCTCACGGTAACCGGCCGGCCCGTCATTCGGGCGATAGAGGTAACGCCGGCGTCGTGGAGACCGCAGGACACGATGTGGTCGAAGTAGCTGAGGTCGGTGTCGACGTTGAGGGCGAATCCGTGCGTGGTCACGCCCTGCGATATGTGCAGTCCGATGGC
This sequence comes from Dehalococcoidia bacterium, assembly GCA_041501065.1. Lineage (GTDB taxonomy): Bacteria > Chloroflexota > Dehalococcoidia > DSTF01 > JALHUB01 > JALHUB01. The sequence continues at coordinate 301 of JBGQNJ010000249.1, read as the reverse complement.
GGCGAGCTTCTCGTTGCCGACCCAGACGCCGGGCCGCCCTTCGGACACTTCCGCCTGGATGCCAAACGTGCCGATGGCTTCAATCAGGGCGCTCTCCAGGGCCCGGACGAACCAGCGCGGCCCCTCGCTCCAGTTGTGGAGGTCGACGATCGGGTAGCCGACGAGCTGTCCCGGTCCGTGGTAGGTGATGTCACCGCCGCGGTCGACCCAGTAGACCTTGGCGTCGCGCTCTTCGAGTTGTTCAGGCGTCAGGCGCAGGTTATCGGCGTTGCCGGCGCGCCCGAAGGTGTAGGAGTGCGGG
>JBGQNJ010000248.1:0-3103 GCA_041501065.1 Dehalococcoidia bacterium | reverse complement strand
GCCAACGCCATCCGTCGTACGGACTCCACTGCGTCCCTGATAATATCGTACACGGACGCTTCACCCTGTTTGGTCAATTGTCGCCATTTTGTCGCCATACTGGGCGACAACCGGTGTGATGGGGGGTGACCGGAGGAGACAAAGGTGATCGTTTTCAGATACGATGTGGGGCGTAAAGGCAACAAAAATGACGCCGTGGGACGAACTGGAGCGGTTTCGTAAACCGCGGGTCGAGGGTTCGAATCCCCCCGCTGGCTCGAGACTGGTCTGGGCGCTCTTCGAAATTCCCTGGCGTGTCAGTGAGTAGCCGGTGGCGCCAGCCTACATGATGGAGTACACGTTCCGGATGACTTCCAGCGGCGTCGTCACGCCCTGCTGCACCTTCAGCATCGCTGAGCGACGCATCGTGACCATGCCCTCGCTGAGAGCCTGCGCCTTGATGTCGGCGGAGCCGGCGCCCTTCAAGAGCAGGCGGCGGACCTCCTCGCTGAGCGGCATGACCTCGTAGACGCCCGTGCGACCGGAATAGCCCGTGTTGGCGCAGAAGTTGCAGCCGCTGCCGTAGTAGAGCTTGTCCGGCTTCTCGCCCATCTCCTCTTCGTACGCACTCGCCTCCTCGGGCGGCGCGTCCGCAAGCGCGCGACAGTGCGAGCATACGCGACGGACGAGCCGCTGCGAGACGACGCCCACCAGCGCCGACGAAATGAGAAACGGCTCGACGCCGAGGTCGATCAGACGGAACAGGATGCCGACGGCGTCGTTGGCATGGATCGACGACAGCACCAGGTGGCCGGTCAGCGACGCCTGCGTCGCCATGGCGGCCGTCTCGCTGTCGCGCACCTCGCCGACGAGGATGACGTCCGGGTCGAGGCGCATGATGGAGCGCAGGCCGCTGGCGAAGGTGATACTGGCCTGGGCGTTGACCTGTATTTGGTTGATGTCCTCGAAGTGGTACTCGATGGGGTCTTCGATGGTGACGATGTTGCGGCCCTTGCGGTCGAGCTGGTTGAGCGAAGCGTAGAGCGTCGTCGTCTTGCCGGAGCCGGTGGGCCCGCCGACGAGCACCATGCCGAAAGGCTTGCGGAGCATCTGCGTGTAGTGGTCCAGGGCCTCGGGCAGGAACCCCAGCTCCTTCAGCGCTATCAGCGAGAGCGATTTGTCCAGCACGCGCAGCACCATCATCTCGCCGTGGGCGCTGTCGGAGGTGGTGACGCGGAAGTCGACGTCCTTGCCTTCGACGTGAATGGAGAACTGTCCGTCCTGCGGCCGCCGGCGCTCGGCGATGTTCATTCCCGCCAGCACCTTCAGCCGCGAGATCAGCGGCGGATGCACGCTCAAGGGGAGCGTCTGCACCTCATGCAGGAAGCCGTCAATGCGGTAGCGGACGCGCAGGTGGTCTTCCTTCGGCTCCAGGTGGATGTCGGACGCCCGGTCTCGCACCGCCTGGGCGATGAGGAGCTCCGCCGTGCGCACTATGGGCGTCTGAGCGGTCAGATCGAGGGCGGCATCCTCGGCCGGCGCCTCTTCCACGCGAGGCGTGACCATACTGATCTGGCGCTCGATCTCGTTCCAGCCGACATAGTTGCGGTCGATGGCTTCGCGGATGTCGTTGGGGATGCCGACGGCCGGCTGGATGATCTTCCTGGCGCGCGCACGCAGGTCTTCGAGCGTGTGCATGTTCAGCGGGTCCGCCATGACGACGACCAGCGAGTCGCCGGTGAGGTCGACGGGGATCAGGTCGTGCTGGCGGGCGTACTCTTCCGGGACGAGGGCCAGCGCCTCCGGCTGCACGCGATGCCGCGTCAGGTCGATGATTGGCACGTTTAGCTGGAGGCTGAGGGCCAGCGCGACGTCCTCCGCCGCGACCATGCCCTCGTCCTGGAGGTAGTCCCCCAGGCGCTTCTGCTGTTGCCTGGCTTCTTCGACCGCCTGGCTCAACTGCTCGGGCGTGATCAGGCCGGAATCGACGAGGATTTCGCCGAGTTTCTTTACTGGTGGCGCTGATGCTGGCTCGGGCATGTCGTCCTCAGGATTGAGAAAGGGCGTCGCGGGCTATGGAGCCGGCCGGATTCGACGCGGGGGCCACAGAAGGATGGGCAGCGTCTGTGCCTCCTCCGACGCGAGTCGACGCTGGTCCTCGGGATGGGCGGGACGCGTCAAAGCCGAAGACGGTCCCGCGAAACCCTGGGGTCGGAACCGTCTCGCCATGTCCAGCCCGCTGCTCAGTACCCTGTAGCTGTCTGTGAAACCTCGCCGCTGGGGGCGACCTGGTAGGTGCCCTTGGTGAGGGTGCCGCGCATATAGTCGGGATATAGCCCCAACCCGGTGGTGGCCCTCATGTCGCTTGTGGCGGTCGTGATGCCGTCCCACGTCGCCAAGCCGTCGGAAGCCATCTTGGCGTCAATGGCTGTCTGGACGATGACCTTCTCCGCGTCGGCGGCGGTAGTCTGGCTCTTGCCCAGAAGGCCGGTGAAGTTCGGCAGTACGACGGCGACAAGAATCGCCAGAATGGCCAGGACGATCAGCAGCTCCACGAGCGTGAAACCGGCCTCACCTCTTTGCTTCTTCAAATCTTGGACCTTGTCTCTCATCAAGGGACCTCCGGTTTGAACGTTCTACTGTGCGCGGGGCGAGTGCATAGTGAGCTTCGCCCTTCAAGAGTTAGATCGGCGGCATCGGGGAAACGGCCACCTATCGGATGACGGATTCGGTGATACCACAAATGGGGTATGCTGCGATGCCCGCGCAAATCGGAGGTTGGCTGCTATTCGACGCTGACGGAACCCACTATGTGGGCATCGTCAGCAGCGGTCGCTATCGGGTCATCGGAGACGGGCGGCAGGCCCTCTTGCACCTTCATCCGGACGTTGTAGGCACCGCCTTCGACGCCGCGCGGCACGAGGACGAAGTACTGCTCCTCGATGATCTCGCCGGGCGTCCACTGGCTCGTCGGAGCGATGCTACCGCCGATCTCCCAGCTCTGCCACCACAAGGGGAAGCCGCGACGCGAGTCGAGCAGGCCGTTCTCATCGGAGAAGAACACTGTCGCTTGCAGGTCCTTGTCTGTCTTCGCCGAGAGGCGCCAGTAATAGTCCAATCGCAG
>JBGQNJ010000247.1:0-3110 GCA_041501065.1 Dehalococcoidia bacterium | reverse complement strand
GGGACGTTTGAACGCGTGCTGGATGACCCAAACGTGCGCTGGGCGCTGAACTTCTTCGTCGATGAAGACAGTATCTCCACGCGCGTCCTCGGCGAGCCTTCGCTGCTGGTCTATGCGGACGACGCGACCTACCCGAACGAGCTGGAGTCCGGCTCGACGATATTCGCGCCGGAGAAGGGCAAGTACCTGCTCGAGGCGGCAGGGGTCGACAGTCTAACGCTGACGATTGCCGCTGACCCGCAGCTCCCCGAGTCGCGGCAGTTGGCAGAGGCGATAGCGGAGGACCTGCGCGACAACGCTGGCGCCCAGGTCGGCATTGTCGACGTCGATTCGGACTTCGTCGTCGGCCGTGCGTTGGGCCAGTCGGCCCAGGCCGCCCCGGGGGCGATTTCGTTCGAAGCGGCCTGCACGCCCGATACCTTCCGCGCCGACGAATGGACGGTCGTCGAATGCGTCAGCCAGATACGCAACCAGGGCGAGACCACCCTGATACCCTACGTCACCATCGACGCGGGCAACGGTCCTATTCCCCAGTACTTCTTCGTGAGCGCTGAGCAGTATGGCTTCCGGGTGCCCGTGAGCACGGCAGGGCTGCGATTCCGCGCCACGGAGCTCGTTGCGGGTCGTGTGGTCACGACGCGGGTAATAGCGCTGCTGAAGATGAGCGAGGGGACGTACGAGTCGAATCTCGACGTCAACGTGGCGGGCGAAGTCGTGGCGACGGCGCCATTGCGCTTCACGGCATCGACCGATGCGGAGGCGCCGCCGCCGGGCATTGAAGTGACGCGGCGACTGGTCGAAAAGACGGCGGAGACGCGGAGTGGGCCGGCGCCCGCTCAACCAGAGGACGGTCGGGCAGAGTACGAGACGGTGATCACCAACAACAGCCAGCAGACCGTATCGGCCGTGGCGATTACGATGCGATTGGATCGTACGTTGCTGCTCAGTTCCGTACCGTCGGCGCCTGATGAGGACTTTCAGAACGGTCTGTTCACCTGGGACCTGCCGATGTTCGGCAAGGAATCGCTGGCGCCGGGCGAATCGCTGGTGCTGAAGACGGCGTACAGCCCGGAGACGAAGGGCTGGTGCGAGTCGATTGCGACTGCCGGCGTCGTGGAAGCTACCGTGGATGGCGATACGCAGCGCTACGCGGTGCCGGAGGAGTGGGAGGCAGTGGGCTATTGCCCGGGCGGCGGTGGTGGCGGCGGTGACTTCCCTTCGGCGCTTGCTCAGGGCGGCGAAGGCCCGGCAGACCGGGCATGCGACGTGCTGTGGGCAGCGACATGTCTGGCGGCGGGCGGCGTGACGCTCGTCGGGCTGGCGACACTGCTGCTAAAGCGGGCACGACGGTGAACGGCAGCCGATTCGCGTACTTCTTGTGATCTCCCTGGCGCTCGCAGTTGCAGCGGTCGACTTGATCGAGTGATGAGGCTGCCGCGGTTGCGGCACCCCCGCTCTCCCCCTAGACTACTCCTCATCGATCCGGCCCGTCTCTTCAGGCAGGCTCGTCGTCAAGGGGAAGCCATCGCGCGTGACCGACGGCCGGGGGCGCGTGGTTTGCGAGACAGGCTGATGCTATCATGACGCGGAAGGCCGCGGCTCACTGCACGATGCGATTGCGCTTGAGGAGGTAGTTGGATGGCAGCCGAGGGGTTCGACCTGACCGGGAAAAAGGCGCTGGTCATCGGCGCTGGCTCGAGCGCGGGGCGCGCTATCGCCCTGGCGCTGGCCGAAGCGGGCGCCGACGTGGCGGTGACCTCGGCGGCACGCGATGACGCCGACGCAGCGTCGACCACCGAGACGGCGCGTCTGCTGGGAAAGGCGCAGGCCCGACAGATCGACGCGCCGTCGTCGTCGGACGTGCGGGATGCGGTCGCAGGCGCAACGCGCGACCTCGGCAGGCTCGACATTCTCGTGACCTGCGCCGACCTGTTCCTCGCGAAGCCGGTGGAGGAGATATCAGACGCTGAGTGGGAGCGGGTGCTGATCACGAACCTGAGCAGCGTCTTCTTCGCCTGTCGGGCCGCCGGTCCGCAAATGGCGAGGCAAGGCTACGGGCGGATTATCAACGTCGCCTCCGGTCTCGGCGAGAGGGGGCTGCCCAACTGCTCGGCGTACTGCGCCGCCAAGGGTGGCGTGCTCAACATGACGCGGGCGCTGGCGCAGGAGTGGGCAGCGAAGGGCGTGACGGTCAACGTCATCGCTCCGGCCTGGATGGAAGACACCCCGGGCCTGGGCGACCCCGACCCGGAGTCGAACCGTTTGCTCCGCTTCATACCGATGCGGCGCACCGGCCGTCCGGACGAGATCGGGCCGCTGGCGGTCTACATGGCGTCGGAGTCTGCGGGCTATCTCACCGGACGGGCCATCTTCGTCGACGGCGGCCTGCTGGCGCACCTGTAGTAAGGAGAGACAATGCCTTTCACGGATGTAAACGGCTTCAAGATGCACTACCAGGTGCGCGGCGAAGGACCACCGCTGGTGATCGCGCACGGGCTGCTTAGCAGCACGGCGATGGCGGACCTCTTGGGCGAGGTGCCGCCCGCCCTTTTCCAGGACTTCAGCGTCGTGACGTACGATGCGCGGGGTCACGGCCAGTCCGGCTTCACAAGTAACGTCGCCGACTATGAATGGGAGTCGCTGGTGGCGGATATGCTGGGGCTGTTCGAGCACCTGGGCATCGAGAAGGCGCATCTGGGCGGCAGCTCGATGGGTGGCGGCACGGCGCTGGTCTTCGCCCTGCGGCACCCGGAGAAGGTGGAGAAGATCGTCCTGCAATCGCCGCCGCCGGTGGGCCAGCAGCAATCGGCGCCGGGCGCGGCGTTGTTCGGCGGGCTGGCGAAGCTCGTCGAAGGGCTGGGCCTGAAGGAGGCGGTGGACATTGCCCTGCGATTGAAGCCGTGGTGTGAGGTGAAGAAAACGGCGCCCATGATCTTCCAGTGGATTCGGTACTGGCTGCTTTCGCTCAACCCGCAGGCGCTCGTCCCCGCCATTCGAGGCATCGTCTTGGGGCCGGCACTGTCGGATGAGGACTTTGCCCGCGTCGCTGCGCCGACCCTCCTGATTGCGCATCCCGATGACGAGCTGCACCCCGTTGCCTCGGCGGAGCG
>JBGQNJ010000246.1:0-3114 GCA_041501065.1 Dehalococcoidia bacterium | reverse complement strand
CTCCGTGATCGTGTCGCCGACGTGGCAGTCCTTGACGTTCTTGAGGCCGGTGGCCACATAGCCGACCTCGCCGGTTTCGAGCCCGCCCGTAGGGGCCATCTCCGGCCCGAAGACGCCGGTCTCCAGCGGCTCCAACGGGCGCTGGACGGCGGCCAGCCACAGCCGCTGACCCTCGCGCAGGGAGCCGTCGACGACGCGCACGTAGGCGATGACGCCCTTGTAGGAGTCGTACTTGGAGTCGAAGATGAGCGCGCGCAGCGGGGCGTCGACGCGGCCGTGCGGCGGGCGCATGCGCTGCACGACGGCCTCCAGCACGTCGCGGGCGCCTGTGCCCTCCTTGGCCGACGTGTACAGCATCTCGTCCTCCGAGAAGCCGATGACCGTCGACAGCTCACGCGCCACCTCCGCCGGGTCGGCGTTCGGCAGGTCGATCTTGTTGATCACGGGAATGACCGTCAGGTTGTGGTCGAGGGCCAGGTACGTGTGGGCCAGCGTTTGCGCCTGTATGCCCTGCGCAGCGTCGACGACAAGGAGGGCGCCTTCGCAGGCTGTAAGCGCGCGGGAGACCTCGTAGGTGAAGTCGACGTGGCCCGGCGTGTCGATGAGGTTGAGCTCATACCGGCGGCCGTCGTCGGCGTCGTAGAGCATGCGGACGGCCTTCGCCTTGATGGTGACGCCCTTCTCGCGCTCCAGGTCCATCGTGTCGAGGACCTGCTCCTGCATGGCGCGCTGAGGGATTGTGCCCGTCAGCTCCAGCAGGCGGTCGGCGAGCGTCGATTTTCCGTGGTCGATGTGGGCGATGATGCAGAAATTGCGGATGCGTGACTGCTCCATGTCTTATCGATGGTAGCATAGGGGATTGGGCGGTTCAATTTGGCGGGCTGCGATTCGAGGGCACGCGATTTGAAGTGGCCTTCATGCGGAAGGCTCTCGAAGCAGCGCCGGGCAACGGCTAGACGCGCCAGCAGGCGACCCAGTGGTCCGGCGATTTCTCGCGCCACTCCGGGATGTGCTCGCGGCACTCGTCGATCACGAGCGGGCAGCGCGTGTGGAAGACGCACCCCGACGGCGGGAACAGCGGGCTGGGCACGTCGCCGGTCAGGATGATGCGTTCCCGTTTCGCTTCGACGACCGGGTCCGGGATGGGCACCGCCGACAGCAGTGCCTTCGTATAGGGGTGCAGCGGGTTCTCGTAGAGCTCCAGCCGGCCGGATAGCTCCATCAGCTTCCCCAGGTACATCACGACGACACGGTCGCTGATGTGACGCACGACGGAGAGGTCGTGGGCAATGAACAGGTAAGTGAGCCCGAACTTCTCCTGGAGGTCCTCCAGCAGGTTGATGATCTGCGCCTGGATGGAGACGTCGAGGGCGGACACCGGCTCATCGCAGACGATGAAGTCCGGCTCAACGGCGAGCGCCCGCGCCACGCCGATGCGCTGTCGCTGGCCGCCGCTGAACTCGTGCGGATAGCGGTTGGCGTAGTACGGGTTCAGCCCGACGATACGCATCAGCTCCTGGACGCGCTCGCGCCGCGCCTTGCCCTTCGCCAGCTTGTGAATGACCAGCGGCTCGCCGATGATGCTGCCGACGCTCATGCGCGGGTTGAGCGACGCATAGGGGTCCTGGAAAATCATCTGCATCTTGCGGCGGAAGAGCCGCAGTTGGTTCCCCTTCACGCAGCATAGGTCGCGACCATCGAAGAGCACCTGGCCCGCCGTGGGCCGGTAGAGCTGGAGCATGGCGCGGCCCGTCGTCGACTTGCCGCAGCCGCTCTCCCCGACGAGTCCTAGCGTCTCGCCGCGTCGGATGAAGAAAGATATGTCGTCAACCGCCTTGACGTCGGCTATCTTGCGCTGAAAGATGATGCCCGAAGTAACGGGGAAGTACATCTTGAGGTTCTTGACCTCAATCAACACGTTGTCGTTGCCGGGTCTGGTCGCCGTGTCGATGGCGGTGCTGTATTCAGTAGTCATTCCACTGGCGCCTTTTCGACTTCGTCCGCGTGCCAGCATGCCGAGTAGTGCTTCTCGCCGACCAGCATGAGGGGTGGCTCTTCCTGGTGGCACTTCTCGCTGCGGTGCTCACACCTCGGGAAGAAGCTGCACCCGGGAGGCATGTGCACGAGGTCCGGCGGGAAACCCTCGATGGGGTTTAGCTTGCTCTTGCGGACTTGGTCCAGCCTGGGCACGGATTTCAGCAGCCCGAGTGTGTAGGGATGCTTCGGGTTGCCGTACACCTCGCGTGACGTCGACGATTCGACGATCTTGCCGGCGTACATGACGTTCACGCGCCGGGCATAGCGGGCAATGACGCCCAGGTTGTGCGTGATGATTATTACGGCGGTGCCGAACTCGGCACTCAGCTTGGCCATAATCTCCAGGATCTGCGCCTGGATAGTCACGTCGAGCGCGGTCGTCGGTTCGTCGGCGAGAAGGAGCCTCGGGTTGCAGGAGAGGCCCATGGCGATCATCACGCGCTGGCGCATGCCGCCGGAGAACTGATGCGGGTAGTCCTTGATCCGCGAAGCCGCGGACGGTATGCCGACCATCTCCAGCAGCTCGATAGCCCTCCTCGTGGCGGCGCGCCGGTCCATGTGCATGTGCAACTCCAGCGCCTCCGTTAGCTGACGGCCGATGGTGAGCACAGGATTGAGCGATGTCATCGGCTCCTGGAAGATCATGGCGATGCGGTTGCCGCGAATGTGGCGGATCTCGTCCTCGTCGACCTTGAGCAGGTTTTCGCCCTCGAACCAGACCTCGCCGTCGACGATCCGGCCCGGCGGCGTGGGAATGAGCCGGAGCAGCGAGAGCGCAGACACGCTCTTGCCGCAGCCGCTTTCTCCGACGAGGCCGATGGTCTCGCCCTCCTCAAGGTCGTAGGTTATGCCGTCGACCGCCCTCACGACGCCGTCATCGGTGAAGAAGTGGGTCTTTAGGTTCTTCACTTCCAGCAGTGTTCCCATGTAGGGTCTCTCTATCTCCTGTCGCTGTGCTGCGGTATCCCGACTCTGGTGGGGAAGAGGGGATTCGAACCCCTACGCCTTTCGGCACATGATCCTAAATCATGCTCGTCTGCCAGTTCCGACACTTCCCCTGACCAGCGATCCTTCACT
>JBGQNJ010000245.1:0-3121 GCA_041501065.1 Dehalococcoidia bacterium | reverse complement strand
GCTCGCTGCGAGAGGGCCAGCGCCTGTGGCTCGCCGCCGTCCAGCGCTCGCTGGAGCCGTTGGAGGTCGGCGTGTTCGGGCCGGAGATGACGCCCACGAAGGGCCTCGATACCGGCGAAGTCGGCTACGTGGCGACGGGCCTCAAGAACGTCAAGGACTGCCACGTCGGCGATACGATTACGGAGGAGGACCGCCGCGCCGACCCGCTGCCCGGCTACCAGCCCGCCAAGCCGATGGTCTTCGCCGGGCTCTATCCGGCTGCCGCCAACGACTACGGCCTCGTGCGCGACGCCCTCGACAAGCTCAAACTCAACGACGCCGCCCTTACCTACGAACCGGAGTCCAGCGGCGCCCTCGGCTTCGGCTTCCGCTGCGGCTTCCTCGGCCTGCTGCACATGGAGATCGTGCAGGAACGCCTCGAACGCGAGTACGGCCTGACGCTGCTCATCACGGCCCCCAGCGTCGAGTACGAGGTGACGACGACCGACGGTACGGAGCTCGTCGTCGACAACCCGTCGGACCTGCCGCTGCCCACCGAGATCGCCGTCATCCGCGAGCCGTGGATGAACATATCGGTCATCGCGCCCGACCGCTACATCGGCGCCGTCATGGAGTTGGTGACGAGCCGTCGCGGCGAGTTCCGTCGCATGGAGTACCTGGGGCGGCACGAGGAGTCGACGCAATCGGCCGCCGGCGAGGCGCGCGTCATGCTCGAGTACCGCCTGCCGCTGTCGGAGATGCTGATCGACTTCTACGACCCGCTGAAGTCGCGCACCCAGGGCTACGCCAGCCTCGACTACTCCTTCTCCCACTACGCGCCGTCGAAGCTGGTGAAGCTGGACATCCTGGTCAACAGCCAGCCGGTCGACGCGCTCTCCTTGATCACGCCGGCGGAGAAGGCGCAGCAGCAGGGTCGCGCCCTCGTCGAGCGGCTGCGACGCCTCATCCCGCGCCAGATGTTCGACGTGCCGGTGCAGGCGGCGGTCGGCGGACACATCATCGCCCGCGAGACGATCCGCGCGATGCGGAAGAACGTGCTCGCCAAGTGCTACGGCGGCGACGTGTCGCGGAAGCGGAAGCTACTGGAGAAGCAGAAAGCGGGCAAGAAGCGAATGCGGATGGTGGGGCAGGTAGAGATCCCGCAGGAAGCCTTCATGGCGGTGCTGACGCTAGAGAAGTAGGGGAGGGCTTTAGCCCTCCCGGTGTGCCCCACATGAGGCGTCCTGTGCATGAGGTGGCGTCGGGCCCGTCGACGCAACATGGGCGTTCTTCTTCCCACCCGCCCGCCTAGCGGTGTTCTGTGAAATCAAGGGGACACCCCTTGGACCCCGACAGGGAGGGATTCTCCCTCTCTGTACTCTCCTTCTGGGCGCGAAGAAAGGCTTTTGCGTCAGGCTGGGGGTTTTCAACCCTCAGGCTGTTCCTCCTCCCCTCGCTCGGCGTCCCTGACCGCTTGTCGCGCTTGCCAATGAACCGCCCATGAGGTTGGTCATTGGGTTACCGGAATATCCCCCACCTGATCTTGGAGAATTCGCCGTCGTTCCTCGATGAGTTCAGGTAAGGCCTGACTCAATGCGGCATATGCCTTGTTGAATTCTCGGTAGGGATGTTTCGCGAGTACCTTTCGCGCTTTCACGAACTTCCCCGCGTAATCAGATGTCATTCGCGCAAGGGTTGGAGCGATCAACGACACCGCACCATCTGCGAAACGCTCAGCTTCCTCTGGAGACCTGCATTGCTTCATTTGTACCGCGGCCAGGGCGTCGGAATGCGCGTAGCTGCACATCCATCCATATAAAGCTTGTCCCCATTGCGGGCCAAAGACCCGAGCTGCCATGGAACTCATCGTATTTCCCGGGTGCCAATCGTGCCCAGCAAGAACTCGTTCCTGTGTTCTTGACTTCAGTCTCTGGAAGTGAGCCGTCTTCCGAATGCGTCTGCGATACTTCTCGTTCGCTACTCTATCGCGAGCTATCTGCTGAAGGCCCCGTTCTGTAATGGTTGGGAATGACTCGCGTCTGGTGAACCCAGCTAGCATCCACGCACAATATCGAAACTCGAATTCATCTTGGCTCTTAGGATCGATGTACAGATAATGAAACGTCAAATAGGTTTCCACGCAGGCTCGAGCAAGCACTTGGATGGACGGCCAATCCAGCACTTCGATTTCTCCACCCATGTCTGTGATCGCCGCTTTCGTATGACGAGTCCAGAGCGCGAAAGCGGTCAGGGAGTGTTGGAATAGCTTTCGGGCGAGGATATCTGCGTATACGAAGCCAGGGTCTCTCGCCTTCTTGCCTGTGAGAGCGTCAACAACTGCGAGGTTAACGACTAGCAACTTCTCGAAGTGATCTCTTTCCATATCGAACTCCTGCCGTGCCGGCTAGGCCGTGATCTCCTCGCCGCCGTCTACGCCGATGACGTTGCCCGTCATCCAGTACAGCCGCTCGTCGCAGAGCGCCGCCAGCGCCTTCGCCACGTCCTCCACCGTCGTCGCGCGGCCGCTCGGATTCTGCTGCTGCGCCCGCTCGTAGAGGGCGACCGCTCCCGCTATCTTGCGCATCGCCGGCGTGTCGGTGATGCCGGCGCGGATGGCGTTGACGGCGACGCCCGCGGGCGCCAGCTCACAGGCAAGCTGCCGCACGTGCGACTCCAGCGCCGCCTTCGCCGCCGACACCGGCCCGTAGTTCTTGATGACGCGCGTCGAGCCGGAGCTGGTCATGGCGAACACGCGGCTCCCCCGACGCATCAGCCCCAGTGCCATCAGGTCCTGCGCCCAGTAGACCAGGCTGTTCGCCATCACGTCGAGCGTCATCTCCATCTGGCGCTGGCTCACCGCCTTCTTCGGGTTGTCGTCGATGTAGGGCACCAGCGTCCCGAACGCCAGCGAGTGCATGAAGACGCGGACGTAGGCATCGTCGCCCTGCGCGCGCAGCGTGTCGCGAATCGATCCGAGCGTCGCGGCGCGCTTGGCGGCGTCGGCGGCGTTGGCATTGAAGAAGACGGCCCGCCGGCCGAGCGATTCGACCTCCGCGACGACCCGCTGCGCCTTGGGCAGCGTCGAGCGCAGGTCGAGGTGGACGCCGAAGACGTTCATGCCGCTGCGCGCCAGCTCGACGGC
>JBGQNJ010000244.1:0-3125 GCA_041501065.1 Dehalococcoidia bacterium | reverse complement strand
ACCTGGGACGGACGGGCGCGGTCGTCACGTCGCTCCTGCTGGCCGTTTCCCCGACGCTTCTCTATTTCAGCCGTTTTGCGCGCGAAGACATCTACTTCGCCTTCTTCACGCTGGGCATGTTCATCTGCGTGTGGCGCTATCTGCAACAGCCGCGTCGCCTCTATCTCTACTTGACCGCGGCGCTGCTGGCGCTGAGCTTCGCGACGAAGGAGACCGCCTACATCGTCGTGGCGATGCTGCTGGTCTACCTCGACCTGCTGGCGGCGCGGGAGATGGCGTCGCAGTTCCTCGGGGAGACGGCGCCCGTCAGCGCTTCGCGTGGGGAAGTGGAGAGCCACTACGCCGTTCTAGGGCTGCCGGAAGACGCCTCGACGAAAGCGATCCGCCGAGCATACAAGAGACTATCGAAACAGCGTAGGGGCGCGGACGCCAGGCGCATCGCTCTGGCCTTCGAAGCCCTCTCGAATGCGGGAGGGCGGCAGGCAATCGAGCGAGAACCGGCGCCGGGAGGTGCGAGCGCCGGAGAGGCGGGCTCGCTTCGGCGGGCGGCCGTCTATGGCGCGCTGCTGCCCGCCACGCCGATACTGCTTGCCTGCTGGCCGCTCATCGGGTCGCTGCGACGGCGTCTGCGACTGGCGATCTTCCCGAGCGCCGGCCATCTGATGATGCTCGTCGTCTGCCTGGCGCTGCCGCTTTTCGCCGCCGGCGTGGAGAAGCTGCCCTTCGTCGGCGACCGTGGCGACGCAGCCGGCGAGGTGGTGGTCATGCACGCGACCGTGCTGACGCTGATGGGCATCGCCTTCGTTCTCGGCGTGATGTGGCGCTGGCGGGTCTGGGCGCTTTCCGCGGCGATCTTCTGGGTCATCTTCATCTTCTTCTTCACCTCGTACTTCACGAACGCGAATGGTTTCTGGAGCGGCACCTGGGGATCGCTGGACTATTGGCTGAGCCAGCAGCCCGTGCGACTGGGCAACCAGCCTTCCTATTACTACTTCATGCTTCTGCCGGTGTACGAGCTGCTACCGATGGTCTTCGCGCTGGGAGCCGTGGCCTTTTGCGTTTTCCGCGGGAGTACGCGGCACAAGGTCGTCACTCTCGCCGCGCTGATGATTGTCGTCGCGCTGGCGGCCGTTGGTGGGCAGGTCCCGCTTCTCGGGCGGTACCGGACGGAGGCGGGATTCGTGACGGTCATCGCGGCGATGCTCGCGCTACCGATGGACGCGCTCAGCCGCTTCCTCCTCTACTGGACGCTTTCCGCGCTCTTCGCCTACACCGTGGCGGGCGAGAAGATGCCGTGGCTGAACGTTCACATCGCCCTGCCGCTGTCGATGCTAGCGGGACGGTCTATCGGCAGCCTGGTCTCGGGGCTGGAGCTGCGCGTCGACCTGCCGCCTTTCCAGCGATGGGCGCCTCTCGCGGGGGCGTGGCTGGCGGCGGCGCTGGCGGTCGCCATCTTCGTTGTCGTCGGAGTGAACGGCTCCGTCGCCGTTGGCGGCTGGCTGCTGGTCGCGGCCGTGCTGCTGACGGTCGTGTGGTCTGGACTGACATTCAACGTCCGGACGGCAGCGCGCGTGGCGGCGACGGCGTTTGGGGCGATGCTCCTGGTGTTCACAGTGCGGGCGTCAGTCCTTTCGAGCTGGGGGCACCCGGACTTGCTAAAGGACGCGAACACGCTCGCCGCCAGGGACAGGGGCGACACGCCGGTCGAGATGCTGGTCTACGTGCAGTCATCGCCGGACGTGCCGGTCGTGCGCGACGCCATCGACAAAGTGGCGGCAGCTTCAGGCGAAGGCACGCACCTGCCGATCGTCGTCGACGCCACGGACGACTATTCCTGGCCCTGGGTATGGTACCTGCGCAAGTACGACCACCTGACGATACAGGAGCTCGGGCAGGGCTACGAGCCGCCCGCGGGCAGCGTGGTGCTGGCGAGTTGGCAGGACAACGCGCACCTGAAGATCGACCCGGCGCTGTTCACGGAGGCAACGCGCTATCATCATCGCTGGTGGTTCCCCACCGGTTACCAGGGGCTCAGCTCGGCCCAGGTGCTGCGCGACCTGTTCGACGCCGGCGCCTGGCAGAACTGGGGGCGCTACATGCTGGACCGGACGGTGCCCGGGGGCATCCCGGCGCTGGATGCGGTCGTCTACTTCCCTCGAGACGTTCGCTATAGCGAAGTCCTCTCCGCGACGCTGCACAAAAAATAGCCAGTCCTCGACAATCAGATTCGGACACGACTCGCTCCCCAACAAGGGTACTTGCAATATCTCTTTCCATGTCTTAGGCTGTCGTGGTCTAGACATAACTGGGGCTGCCGTTTGGCCTCGGCGCCTCGCGGGGTAGGCCGATGACCGAACTGCGCCGGGTTTCGCAAGGAGGTCACCGTGCCGTTCGAAGAGAAGATCCTGACATGCCAGGGTTGTGGCGCTGAGTTCGTTTTCTCAGCGGAGGAGCAGGAGTTTTTCGCGAGCAGGTCTTATACGGAGCCCAAGCGCTGCCCGTCGTGTCGAGCGGCGCGACGGAGCGAGCGCGCGGTCGGCGGCAGCTCAGTCCGCACCCGCGCGATGTACCCGGCGACCTGCGCCGCCTGCGGCAAGGAAACGCAGGTCCCCTTCGAGCCGAAGGAAGACAGGCCCGTGTACTGCCGCGACTGCTACATGATACGCGGCTCCGATAGCCCGCGACAGCAGCTATAGGACGTCGAACTGCCGACGTCCGCCGTGCCTCGGTGATGCCGTAGGGCGCACGGCCGCGCGCCCCCACATTCCGCAATGGATGAACGTCGCGTTAGGTGGCCCGGGCGACCTCGGCGATGCCGCGACGGAACGCCTCGAGGTTCATCTCCAGGCGGTCGGCGGGCAGGCTCTCCCGCAGCTCCGCTTCGAACGGCTCCGCCCCGAGCGGCAGCAGCCCGCTGCCCACGAGCGTGCCCATCATGACGATATTGGCGAGGATCGGCGGCCCCAGCTCGAGGGCGATGTCTGTGGCGTCGACGACCCAGGAGCGCCTCGATAGGTCCTTCAGTGTCGTCGCGACTTCATCTCTCGTCGGGTACTTCGCGCCGCCGCTGGTCACGGCCTGCGGGAAGACCGGTCGCGAGTTGGTGATGACGGTGACGTCAGGGT
>JBGQNJ010000243.1:0-3129 GCA_041501065.1 Dehalococcoidia bacterium | reverse complement strand
GGCCCTTGATGTCGGCGAAGTCGGCGCCGTTCCAGACCGGCCCATCCGTTTCCAACTCGTGCGGCCCAGCGACGAAGGGCTCGATGGGCTCGAAGCCGGCGAGATGGGCGGCAAGTTGCGCCAGCGATGCGACCGGTATGACCGTCACGCCTTGGATGAGGGCGGCCTCGGCGGCGTCGGCCTGCGGCACGTAGACGGTGTCCAGGCCGCGCTCCTTCGCCAGGGCCACCATCGACAGGATGCCGTGGGCGTGGCGCACCTGGCCATCGAGCGCCAGCTCGCCGAGGAAGAGAGCGCTGGAGAGGTCGGCGACGACCTGCTCCGACGCCAGCATGATGCCGACGGCAATCGGGAGATCATACGCCGGGCCTTCTTTTCGAACGTCCGCCGGCGCGAGATTGACGGTGATGCGATTTCTCGGGAATCGGAGGCCGGAGTTGCGGACGGCGGAGCGGACACGCTCCTTGGCCTCCTGGACGGCGGCATCCGGCAGGCCGACGATGTAGAACCCTGGCATTCCAGAGGCGATGTCGACCTCGACCTCGACGACGGCGCCTTCGAGGCCGACGACTGCGCATGATAGTACTTTGGCGAGCATTCGTCCCTTTATCGCACAGTGGAGGCAGGTTAGACAAGGGGGAGAAGCGGCGTCCGGTCGAGAGCGTTCTCTTCCGATACGTAGGCCAGGCTTTCCAGCCTGGCCGCAAATCGAAAGCCGAGACTAGAAAGTCTCGGCTACGTTGTCAAACGTGTCTCGTCTGGCGCGATGAGTCGCTACGAGGCGGCGAGGGCGCCCTTGGCGGTGCCGACGAGCGACGCGAAGACGGCGCTGTCGCGGACGGCGAGGTCAGCGAGCATCTTGCGGTCGACTTCGACGCCGGCCTTCGCCAGCCCTTCGATGAAGCGGCCGTAGGTCATGCCCTCGGCGCGGGCGGCGGCGTTGATGCGCTGGATCCACAGTCGACGGAATTGCCCCTTGCGGGCGCGCCGGTCGCGATAGGCATAGTCGAGGGCGTGGAGGACGGACTCGTTGGCGCGGCGGAACAGGCGATGGCGCACACCGCGGTGGCCCTGCGCCATCGCGATGATCT
Organism: Dehalococcoidia bacterium; assembly: GCA_041501065.1. Taxonomy (GTDB): domain Bacteria; phylum Chloroflexota; class Dehalococcoidia; order DSTF01; family JALHUB01; genus JALHUB01. The sequence continues at coordinate 2,038 of JBGQNJ010000243.1, read as the reverse complement.
TCTTGTGTCGGTGTCGGGCGGTGACGCCGCGCTTCACTCTGGTCAAGGCAGTATCCTATCTATCCCCCGTAAGGCAGAAGCTTGCGCAGCGCCTTGGCGGCAGCGTGGCTGACTTCGATCTTCCCGCTCACATCGCCCTTGGCGCGGGTGGCCTTGCGACGGCGCAGGTGGCTTATGTTGCCTTTCCGGCGCATCACCTTGCCGGTGCCGGTGATGTGGAAGCGGCGCTTGGCGCCCTTGTGGGTCTTCATCTTCGGCAATTTACTGCTCCGCTGCCGCCTGGACCGGCGGGTTTTCGTCGTTGTGCGGCTTCGGCTGCTTGAAGGCGGCCGGCGCCAGGATCATCGTCATGAAGCGCCCCTCGAGGGAAGCGGGCTTCTCGAGGGCGGCTATTCCCCTGACCTTGTCGTATATCTGGTCGAGGAGGTTCCGCCCCAGCTCGGGATAGGTCACCTCTCGACCGCGAAACATCACCGATACTTTGACCTTGTCGCCTTCGCGCAGGAGCTTCTCGGTGACGCGCGCCTTGAGCTCCATATCGTGGGGCGTGATCTTCGGCCGAAAACGCACCTGACGGGTGACGACCTGCCGCTGGTGCTTGCGCGCTTCGCGCTCTCTCCTGGCCTGTTCGTACTTGAACTTGCCGTAGTCCAGGATGCGGCAAACCGGAGGCCGCACGTTGGGCGCGACCTCCACGAGGTCGGAGTCCTGCTCGCGGGCGATTTCGAGCGCACGGGCCACAGGCATGACGCCCAGTTTTTCGCCGTTCGCTCCGATTACGAGTACTTCTGGGACCCGGATAGCCTCATTGATACGGAGTTCGCGAACTATGCCTGTAACCTCGTTAGCGCTTTCTTTGGCAACATACCCTGACTGTCTTGAAACTATAGCACGGGCACGTAGGCTAGTCAACGGGTGGAACCCCGCATCTGGATTCGGACGCGCAACTGCGCTATCGACGGCGCTTTGTGTAGAATGGATACGAGAGCAAGCGCAAGGGGCATTTTCTTAGTGCATGAGATGACAATCGCGCGCGACATCGCCGAGAAGGTGGCGCGCGAGGCAGAGAAGGCAAACGCGAAGAGCGTCGTGTCCGTGGAGCTGGAGGTCGGCGACCTCGCATTCCTCGACCCCGTCAGCATGGAGACGTGGGTCCGGCAGGCGTTCGCGGGCAGTCGCGCCGAGAACGCCGCCGTCAAGATCGACATCGTCGCGTCGACGCTGACGTGTGCCGGCTGCGGCTTCGAAGGGCCGCCCGAGGTCCCCGAATACCACGACCATCACCTACCGCTGCCGCCGCTCAACTGTCCACGTTGCGGCTCCGCGGACGCCCGGCTCGAGGCGAAGAGCGACTGCATCCTGAAGCGGATCGAGCTAGAGGTCTGATGCAGCGCCTCAGAGTCACCATTCGCGGCGCTGTTCAGGGCGTCGGTTTCCGTCCCTTCGTCTACCGCCTGGCGACGGAGATGTCGCTCGTCGGCTGGGTGAAGAACAGTCCCCAGGGCGTGTTCATCGAGGCCGAAGGCGCGAAAGCGGCTCTCGACGACTTCCTCCTGCGACTGGAGCGGGAGAAGCCATCGCTTTCCTTCATCCAGAGCCTGGAGTACTCGCTGCTGGAGCCGGAGGGCTACGACGGCTTCGACATCCGCCCCAGCGACGACGCCGGTGAACGTTCCGCCGTCATCATGCCGGACATCGCGACCTGCCCACAGTGCCGCGAGGAGCTGTTCGACCCACGCGACCGGCGCCATCGCTATCCCTTCACCAACTGCACCCTCTGCGGCCCGCGCTTCAGCATCATCCGCGCGCTCCCCTACGACCGGGCGAACACGACGATGCGCTCGTTCGCGATGTGCCCGCGTTGTCGTCACGAGTACGAAGACCCCGCCGACCGTCGCTTCCACGCCCAGCCCGATGCCTGCGGCGTCTGCGGGCCGCGTCTCGCCCTCTGGGACGAGCGAGGGAAGACGCTGGCGACGGACGACGACGCCCTCAGGCAGGCGGCCGCGGCCCTGACGACCCGGCTTATCGTCGCCCT
>JBGQNJ010000242.1:0-3131 GCA_041501065.1 Dehalococcoidia bacterium | reverse complement strand
AGTCGGCGACGTACGACCAGATAGTGGCCGCGGCGAAGGCGGAGCCCGGCGTATTCCTGGCCGGCATGGCCCAGAACGCGGACGCCGAGCGCATGTACGGCGTCTGGGAGCACATCCTGCGTCGCGGCGACCTGAAGACGGTGGCGAAGTTCCTGCGTAGCTTCTACACCGACGCCGACCCGCACGTCGAGCTGCTGCGGCAGATGAAATGCCCGACGCTCGTGCTCCTCGGCGAGCTGGACTCCATGTTCATCGAATCGAGTGAGCTGATGGCCAAGGAGATACCGGACTGCCGCCACGTCGTCATGAAAGGCATCGGCCACATGACGGCGATCGAGGACACGGACGGCCTGCTGCGAGAGCTCTTCGACTTCCTGGACTGCGTGCGGGAGACCGGCCGGGCCCGTCGCTAGCCGTCGCTACGAGAGCAGCGCAACCGGCGCTTCCATGAGCCGCTTGATCTCGCCGAGGAACTGCGCCCCCTGCGCGCCGTCGGTCACGCGGTGGTCGCCGGAGAGCGCCAGCGTCATCATCTCCGCCACTTCCACGGCGCCGTCGCGCGCGACCGGCCGCGGGCCCACCCGTCCGACACCGAGGATCGCCGTCTGCGGCGGCTGAATGATCGCGATCAGCTCCTCGATGCCGTACATGCCGAGGTTGCTGATCGTGAAGGTTCCGCCGGAGTACTCCTCCGGCTTGAGCGAGCCCGACTTCGCCCGCTCCGCCAGGCTGCGGCTTGCCTGCGCGATCTCGACGATGCTCTTGTGGCCGCAGTCGAGGACCGCCGGGGCGATCAGCCCCTCGTCGAGGGCGATGGCGATGCAGACGTTCTGCGCCTCCTGCTGCCGAACCTCGCCGTCGATGAACCAGGTGTTGAATATAGGATAGCGCTGGAGGGCCTTCGCCGACGCCTTCACCAGCAGGTCGTTGACGGACACGTGCGCGGTCTCGCCGAGCGTATCGTTGAGCTGCGAGCGCACACTCTGCGCTTCTGTCATCTCGACGGCGACGGTGACGTAGTAGTGGGGCGCCTCGCGCTTGCTCTGGGCCATCCGGCGCGCGATAGCCTGTCGCATCCGGCTCATCGCGACGGGTGCGGCCTCTCGCGGGGCCTCCGGCAGCCTCTCGGGCTTGGCCGGCGGGGCCGCCTGCGTCTGCAGGAACGCTTCGACGTCTTCGCGAGTGATGCGGCCCTCCGGCCCCGTGCCCGGGACGCGGCTGAGGTCGATTCCCTTCTCCTCGGCGATGCGGCGGGCCACCGGCGAGGCGCGAATGTGCCCGTCGCCGCGCGGGGCTGCCTCCGTAGCTGGGGCTGCCTCTCTCGATGACGCGGCACCAACAGCGGGTCGTGCGGCTGCCGCCATGGCCGGCTCCGGCGCGCGCGCGGCGCCGTATTTCGATATGTCTTCGTCGGCAGCGCCGATGACGGCGATGACCTGGCCCACGGCGACGACGTCGCCGGGCTGCGCCAGCGTCTTGCGGAAGACGCCGCCCTCGAAGGCCTCGATCTCGATGTTCGCCTTGTCCGTTTCGATCTCCGCGATCGCCTCGCCGCGCGCTACCTCGTCGCCCTCATTCTTCAGCCAGCGAATGAGGGTGCCCTCCTTCATGTCCGCTCCCATCTGGGGCATCACGACCTCGTAGGCCATGTTCCTCCTCCTATCAGCGCATGGCGAGCGCGGCGTCGACGATATGCTGTTCGCTGGGCAGGGCCGCCGTCTCCAGCACCTTGGCGTAGGGCATAGGCACGTCGGCGCCGCAGACGCGGGCGACCGGGGCGTCGAGGTAGTCGAATGCGCGCTCCTGGATGAGGGCGACGATCTCGCCGCCGAACCCTCCGAAGCACCAGTCGTCCTCGACGACGACGGCGCGGGTAGTCTTCTTCACAGAGTTGATGATGGCGTCGACGTCGAGGGGACGCAGCGTGCGCAGGTTGAGGACTTCCGCCTCCATCCCCTGCTGCGCCAGCATCTCGGCCGCCCGCAGCGCCTGGTGCACGCTGCCCGAATAGCCGACGAGGGTGACATCGCCGCCCTCTCGCATCACCTGCGCCTGCCCGAAAGGGACGGAATAATCTTCGTCGGGCACTTCGCCGCGAAGCCCGTAGATCGCCGTGTGCTCGACGAAGATAACCGTGTTCTCCTCACGCAGCGCTGTCTTCAGGAGACCGCGGGCGTCGTAGGGCGTCGAAGGCACCGCGACCTTCAGGCCGGGCACGTGGGCGTACCAGCCCGCCAGGTCGTGGGAGTGCGTCGCGGCGAGCTGGCTGCCGCCACCGCTCGCCATTCGGATGACCAGCGGCACGCTGATCTGCCCGCCCGACATGTAATGCACCGTTGAGGCGACGTTGATGATCTGGTCGAAGGCAAGGAAGCTGAAGTTGATGGTCATCAGCTCAACGATCGGCCGCAGGCCGGCCATCGCGGCGCCGATGCCGCAGCCGACGACGACGGACTCCGAGATCGGCGTGTCGCGGACGCGCTCGTCGCCGAACTCCTGGAGGAGGCCGCGCGTGACGCCATAGGAGCCGCCGTAGGCGCCGATGTCCTCGCCCATGAGGATTACGTGCTCATCCTGCTGGAGCGCCTCCCGGAGTGTCTGGCGTAGAACTTCCCGTATGTTCGTTTCAGGCACGGCCGCTACTCCTTGTACACGTTGTCGTAGAGCGTCGACACGTCGGGCGCGGGGCTCTCTTCCGCGAAGCGCTCCGCCTCCTTGACGACGCCTTCTATTTCATCCTCGAGTCGCTTGATGCCGGCGTCGTCGATGAGCCCCCAGTCGCGAAGCTGACGCTCGAAGAGGGGAATCGGGTCGCGGGCGCGCCACTGCTGCACCTCTTCCTTCGTGCGGTAGAACTCGGGGTCGGCCATAGAGTGCCCGCGGAAGCGATAGGTCACGGCTTCGACGAAGTACGGCCCTTTCCCGTCGCGCGTGTGCTGGACCGCCTTCCTGGCCACGTCGCGGACGGCGAGCACGTCCATACCGTCGACCTGCTCGGCGGGGATGTTGTAGGCGCAGGCGCGCCGGTAGACCTCGGCCTCAGCGGAGACGCGGCGGATGTCGGTGCCCATGCCATAGAGGTTATTCTCGCAGAGGAAGACCACGGGCAGGCGCCATACGGCCGCCAGGTT
>JBGQNJ010000241.1:0-3147 GCA_041501065.1 Dehalococcoidia bacterium | reverse complement strand
AGGCTTCGCGGGCGGTCGCTTCGGACGGGCGGCCGCGGCGCGTGCCTTCTGGACGGTGGGAACAGCGATCGGGCGTTCCGCCGCGCCGCTCAGGAGCCGGAGCGTCCGCACCAGCCAGCGTTGCCGCTCCTCGCGCGGCAGGGAGGCGTAGCCGTGTGTCGGCAGGACCATTATCGATTCAGTGACCGGCGACCGCGGGCCGAGGTTATCGCGCTGGATGAGGTTCTTGAGGTAGCGGTCGAGGCCTCCCACAACCGCGGTGTCAGCGTAGCCCTTGCGTCGCTCTAGCTCCAGGATCTTACGCAGTTGGGCTTCTGGCGGGTTCAAGTTTCCGTCTTCTCTCCCTCGACGACTGTCATGGCCACGATGCCGGGGCCGCCGTGCGCGCCCAGGGCCGGCCCGAGGCGAGCGACGTGAATGGGGACGTCCGGAAGGCGCTCCCGCACCCAGCCGGCGAGCATCTCCGCGTCCTCCGGTGTCGTAGCGTGCATGACGCCGACCTCCTCGATGCGCGGGTACGCCATCGCCAGGTCGAACATGCGCTTGAGGGCCGCCGCGCGCGTCCGGGCGCGGCTGAGCGGGCGCACTTCTGTCTTGATGGAGAGTATCGGCTTCACGTGGAGGAGGTTCCCGAGGAGCGCTTCGACGCGGCTGAGACGCCCGCCTCGACGCGCGTACTCCAGTGTGTCGAGCATGGCCATGGTGTGTTGCCGTCTGGCGACCGATTTCGCCGCCGCGATCACCTCCTCGACGCTCGCGCCCGCTTTCGCCGCACGCGCCGCGGCAGCGACGGCAAAGCCCAGGCCGAGAGACGCGCCCTCGGAATCGACGACTTCGATGCGACAGGGGGCCGCAAGGCAGTCGCGCGCGAGCACCGCCGCGGCCACCGTCCCCGAGAACTTGGCGCCGACGAGGACCGCGACGATGGCGTCGGTCTGGCCCGTCAGCCCTTCGAACGCCTCCTGGAAGGCTCCCACTGACGGCTGCGAGGTGCTCGGGTGGACGCGACTGGTCACGAGCCTTTCGAAGAACTGATCGGTCGTGAGTTCTATGCCGTCGCGGAGGACTTCGTCGCCGAAGAGCACGACAAGCGGGACGACGGTTATGGACAGGGCGTCCACCACCTCAGGCGGTAGATCAGCGCCGCTGTCCGTTACCACGCGGACGGTCATCGGCGGGAGGCTCCTGCGGAGACGCGGTCACTCCAGAGAGACGATGTAGCTGTAGTGGGGTTGGCCGCCATAGACGATGTCCACCTGAAGGGAAGGATACACGGCACGGATTTCATCCGCCAGTGCCTCGGCATCCTCCGCGGCGGATTGGGCGCCAAAGTAGACCGTGACAAGGCTTGTCTGTTCGTTCAGCAGCCGCCTTAGCGACTCACGCACCGCGGCCTGCGGCGATCCCTCCGCCACCGCCAGCGTGCCGTCGAGCACAGCGATGTCCTGACCGACGCGTACGCGGAGGCCGTCGACGGTCGTCGTTCGGATCGCTTTCGTCACCTCCACCGTCTGCACGTCGCGGCGGGCATCTTCCATCAGCGCGGCGTTCTCGTCGAGGCCGCGCTCCGGGTTGAGGACCAGGAGCGCCGCCAACCCCTGCGGCACCGACACCGTCCCGACGACGCGGACGCGTTTCCGGCTGTTCCTCGCCGCCTGCTGCGCCCCCAGGATCACGTTCTTGTTGTTCGGCAGGACGATGACATCTTCCTGGGGGCAGGACTCGATCGCTTCCAGCACCTGCTTGATGCTGGGGTTCATTGTGGCGCCTCCCGGCACAACGGCCGTGGCACCCAGGCTGCGGAAGACCTCCTCCAGGCCCGCGCCGGATACGACGACGACAGTGCCGACGACACTGTCGGGCGCGTGGCCCGACGCCTGCACGCGGGCGACGAACTGCTCCGCCTGCGCCTCGATGTTCTCCACCTTGATCTGCGTGAGCTCGCCGAGCGTCCGGCCGTGGGAGATGGCCGTCTCAGGCCGTGCCGTGTGCAGGTGCACCCGCAGCAGCGTCTCGTCGCCGACGACGAGGACAGAATCGCCGAGCTCGAGCATCCGCTCCAGCGTCGCGCCGGCGTCGAGCTTCTCGCCGCTGACGAGGAACTCCGTGCAGTAGCCGTAGCTGCTTTCGCCGCCATCGTGCACGGCGGTCGTCGTTCGCGCCCACGTCCGCTCCGGGTCCTGGACCGCGAGCGGCGCCAGCGAGGCGAGGTCGCCGCGCAGGTATCGCAGCGCGCCTTCCAGCATGACATATAGCCCCTGTCCGCCGGCATCGACGACGCCCGCCTCTCGCAGCGCCGGCAGCAGGCTCGGCGTCTTCGCGACGGCGTCCTTCGCCGCGTCGACGGCGGCGGCGAGCACGTTCTTAAGATTGCCGCGTAGCTTCCTGGAACGCTCGCGGGCTGCTGCTGCGACGGCGCGCATGACCGTCAGAATCGTCCCCTCGACGGGGTGGCTGACGGCGCGGTCGGCGCTTACGGCGGCTTTGTCGAGCGCGGCGACGAAGTCGCGGCTATCGAACCGCTCCTTCTCGGAGAGGCCGTCGGCAAAACCGCGCAGGATCTGAGAGAGGATGACGCCGGAGTTGCCGCGCGCGCCCATGAGGGCGCCCTTCGCCATCGCGCCGGCGACCACGTTAGCGGCCTCGCTGCCGCTTTCGTAGGCCTCGTCCATAGTGGCGCGCATGGTGAGATACATGTTAGTGCCGGTATCGCCGTCGGGGACGGGGAAGACGTTGATGGAGTTAATGGCCTGGGCGTTCAGCTCCAGCCAGCTCGTCGCGGCGGCGAACATCTCGCGCAGCTCCCCGCCGGAGTAGGTGGTTGTTTGGCGACCGCGCCTTCGCACTCTCGCGGCCATGGCGTGCCTGTCCGACTCAGCGCTGGTCAATGGGAACTTGCCTCCGGCCGCCAGGGCATGTTAGGATTGCATTCGAATTCTAGCAAGAACCGGCTCACCCCGTAAAGGATCCCCCATGGCTGGCAAGTGTGATATCTGTGGCAAGACGACTGTTTTCGGGCGCAACATCCGCCACCGGCACGCCGGTAGGTGGGGGCGAAAGGCGCCCGTGACGAGCAGGGTGTTCCGACCGAACGTCCACAAGCAGAGGGTCTACCTCGACGGCAAGGCGATCAGGCTCAACGTCTGT
>JBGQNJ010000240.1:0-3161 GCA_041501065.1 Dehalococcoidia bacterium | reverse complement strand
CGCACCGAGCGAGGAGACAGCGTCTCTGACGCCGCTCTTCTGCCGCCACACCATCTTCCTCAGCCTCCTCGGCGCCGCGGCCGTGGGCGCGCTGTCGCCGCTGCTCCTGCCGCTCATGTTCGGCCACGACTTTTCTCCCGCCGTGACCGCAGTGTGGTGGCTGCTGCCCGGCACCGTCGCCCTTGCCGGCACGAAGGTCCTCGCCGCCTACATCTTCAGCCGGGGAAAGCCACTCATCAACACCTACATCACCGTCGCAACTTTGGCCGTCACCGTCGCCGCCGACCTCGCGCTCATCCCGGTCTTCGGCGTGCCGGGCGCGGCTGCCGCCTCCTCGCTTGCCTACGGCGTGTCGTTCGTGCTCAGTCTCGCGGTCTACCATCGACTCTCAGGTCAGCCCCTGTGGAGCGCGATCGCTATCAATGCCGCCGACCTCCGTCTCTACCTGCTTGCCGCGCGTTTCGCCTGGTCGCGACGCCCGCTGGCCCCGCCTGTCGCCGGCGACGTGGAGGGACAAGCTTGAGCGACGCCGTCGACCCCCTACGCCTCTGCGTCCTCGGCGACCTCGACAGCATCCACACGCGACGCTGGATGCAGCCCTTCGTCGACCGCCACGAGGTGCACGCCATCTCCTACTATCGACCAAAAGCCGTCCCCGAGGGCGTCCACCTCCACGTCCTCGATGACCGCGCACGGCCGGCCGAAGCGGCCTCCGATGGCGCCTCTCGGACCGCGTCCGCGCTGCCGCCAAACCTGCTGCGAATCGTCAACGCCCTCCGCTACCGACGACGCGGGCTCGCGCGCACCATCCGCGACATCAACCCGGACGTCCTCCACGCCCACTATCTCGTCGAGTACGGCTTCTTCGCCGCGACAACCGGATTCCATCCCCTCGTCGTCAGTGCCTGGGGCTCCGACGCGCTCGTCGCCGCGCGATCGTCGCCGCCGGCGCGCTTCATCGCCCGCTACACGCTCCGTCGCGCCGACCTCGTCACGTCGAACAACGAGCACATGACCGGCCGCTTGCGCGCCATGGGCGTCCCGCCGGACAGGCTGGCGACCATCGTCTTTGGCACCGACGCCTTTTTCCTCGAACGCCCCGATGACAGCGTCAACCTCCGCCCGCCGGACGCCGGCCATCGGCCGACCGTCATCAGCACGCGGTCGCTTGACTCGCCGCTGTACAACGTCGACATCGTCCTGCGCGCCTTCGCGCTCCTACGCGCCCGCCTGCCCGAGGCGCAACTGCTGGTTGCCGGCGCGGGACGGCTGCGCCCGAAGCTGGGGGCACTGGCGCAGGAGCTCGGCCTCGGCGAAAGCGTACGCTTCCTCGGCTGGCTCGACGCCGCCGCCCTTCGCGACGCCTTCACCCGCTCGCACGTCTATGTCTCGGTGCCCGACTCCGACGCCACGTCCGTCGCCACCCTCTCGGCGATGGCGTCCGGCTGCTTCCCCGTACTGTCCGACCTGCCGACGCAGCACGAATGGGTCGAAGACGGCGTGAACGGCTTCCTCGTCGCGCCACGCGAAGCGAACGCCCTCGCGCAACGCCTCGGCGACGCCCTGGAAAACGACGCCCTTCGCCACGACGCCGCCGAGCGCAATCGCGGCATCGTCGTAGCGCGCGGCCTCTGGCAGAAGAACGCTCTTGCGATGGAGGACTGGTACCGCCGCCTGGCTGCCCGGCGAAAGGAAGCGAAGGGCGATGCGCCTCTGCTATCTCGCTGACGCGCCGTACATACACACGCGCCGCTGGGTCGATCACTTCGTCGCGCGCGGCGACGAGGTCCACGTCATCTCCTTTCGCCCGGCGGAGATCGAAGGCGCCCGCGTCCACTACGTCGACGGCTGGGAGCGGCTGGGCAAGCTGCGCTACCTCATCCACGCCGGCCGCGTCGGCCGCCTCGTCCGCTCGCTCGCGCCGGACATCGTGCACGCCCTTCACCTCACCAGCTACGGCTTCCTCGCCGCCCGCGCCGGCGTTCACCCCTGCGTCATCTCCGTCTGGGGCACCGACGTGCTCGAGGCGCCAACCCTCACGCCGTTCCACCACCTGATCACGCGCTACGCCCTCGCGCGCGCCGATCGCGTCACCGCGACCGGCATGCGCCTGGCGGAGGCGACGCTGCGCTACATGCCGCCCAACACCGACGTGGCCGTCATCCCCTACGGCGTCGACCTCGACCGCTTCGCCCCGCCAGAGGGCAAGTCGCACGACGGTCTCGTCGTCGGCAGCGTCGGCAGGCTGTCGCCGGAGAAGGGCCTAAAGTACGTCCTGCAGGCGATGGCGGGGGTTGCGCGCCAGGAGCCGCGCGCCCGTCTCCTTCTCGCCGGCGACGGTCCCGAGCGCCGCTCCCTGGAACGCCTGGCCACGCGCCTCGGCCTAGTGGACCGCGTCGAGTTCACGGGCGAGGTCGCGCACGACCAGGTGCCGCAGACTCTCGCGCGCATGAACGTCTTCGCCATGCCGTCGACGTGGGAGGGCTTCGGCGTCGCGGCGCTGGAGGCGGCGGCGATGGAGCTGCCGGTCGTGGCGTCGAACGTTCACGGCATACCAGACGTCGTCGAGGACGGCGTTACGGGCATCCTTGTCCCGCCGAAGGACGTCGCGGCGCTCTCGCAGGCCATCCTGCGCCTCCTTCGCGACCCCGAGGAGCGACGTCGCAGGGGCCGCGCCGGCCGCGAGATGGTCGCCACCCGCTACTCCTGGGCCGACAACGTCCGCCAGATGGAAGCTCTCTACAACAGCCTCATCGGATTGTAGGGGCGCACGGCCGCCCGCCCCTACGCCCGCCGGCCGGATTCGATTCCCCTTGATCCGCGGCGGCGCCCCATGCTAATCTTCAAAAGCCCTCGCCGGAAGAAGCTGGGTGGAAGCCGCGACCACGATAACGAGGTGCACCCCCAAACGATGACGAACGGCACGGAGCCTCTGGTCTCAGTGCTTGTCCCGATGCGCAACGAGGAGCGCTACATCGAGGCCTGCCTGCGAAGCCTCGCCGGGCAGGACTATCCCCACGACCGCTTCGAGGTGCTGGTCGTCGACGGCGATTCGACGGACCGCTCTCGCGACCTCGCGCAGCAGTTCACTCTCGCCGACGACTTTGATGTCCGCATCCTCGACAATCCGGTCCACAAGACGGCGCCCGGGCTGAACGTCG
>JBGQNJ010000239.1:0-3210 GCA_041501065.1 Dehalococcoidia bacterium | reverse complement strand
ATGAACAGCGCTTCGCCCATTACCATAATGACGATGCGTCCCCGCGACCAGCCGACGGCGCGCAACACGCCGAACTCGCGCGTGCGTTCGAAAACGGACATGAGCGTCGTGTTCATTACGCCGATCGCGCCCATGAACAGCGCCAGCACGGACACGCCGACGTCGGCGGCGCTGATCAGGCTGAGGTTCCTGTCGATGAGGCCGAACTGCGAGGCGGTCTGCACGCAGGCGAGCTCCGGGTGATCGTGCTGGATCTGCGCCTGCAGGGCGGCAAGGTCCGTTCCGGCCTTCGTCTTCACGAAGAGCAGCGTCACGTAGCCGGCCAGGCGCTGGCGTCCCTGCAGCCAGAGCAGCGGCACCATCGAAGCAGCGTCCGCGAACGGGTTCCCCACGCTGTAGATGCCGACGATGTTGAAGGTGATGGTGTCGATGGTGACCTGATCGCCGATGGTCTTGTGCAGGTTCTCGGCGGTACGAAAGCCGAGGATTATCTCGTCGGTCGCGTCGGCCGAGTAGGCCCGGCCTTCGAGGATCTGCACGCCGAAGGGGGCTAGCTGGTCGGGCGGAATGCCCAGCTCGAGGAAGAACGGGTTGCCGTTGAAGCTAACGCCGGCGACAAGCACGCCGACCGCCGTCTGGATCTGCGGGTACGACCTGACCGCCGCGACCTCCGGCTCGTCCAGGTTGCTGTTCAAGACATCGGATACACCCCTCTGCGCGACGGTGAAGTCCGCCTTGCCGACCTGGAGCACGGAGATCGCCGTCTGCTTGAGGCTGTACGTAAGGACGCCCATCGCCACGACCATCATTATGGCGATGGCGACGGCAAGGCCCGTCAGTCCCGATCGCACCTTGCGAGTGAGCACATTCCTGGGAATCAACCCGAGGAAAGACATTCCCTGTCCTATCTACGGGAGCGGCTGGCGGTCGCCGGCCATTCTCGCCGCGAGGATGCTCCTGGCCCTACTGTCTCATATCTGGATTCGTTTTTCAAGTGCGCGATTAGTCGAAGCGCGCCTTCCAGATCTTCGCGCAGGACTGGCCGGTCAGGTAGAAGAGGCCTTGCTCCTCGTCCCAGGCGACGCCGTTCGGCGTGCCCTCCGGGCAGAAGTCCGGCGGCAACGTATAGCGGGTCACCTGCGAGGGGTCGTCTTCGCGTATGCGGTACACGTATGGAGTCTGCCACTGGCTCGCCCAGACATATGTGCCGTCATATTCTAGCTCGTTCAGCCTTTCGACGGGCGCGCCGTCGAAAAGGATCGGCACCTCCTTGGCGATGGCGAACGTCTGGGGGTCGCGGTAGTACAGCGACGCGCTTCCGTTCGAATTGATCAGCCATTGGTCCGTCGCCGTCAGCCCCCAGCCTTCGCCCTCGTATTGGGCGAACAGCGTGTATGGCTGCGCGGCGTCGCGGTCGAAGAGATAGGCGTCGCCCTCCTTGTACGTCAGGAGGTATGTCTTGCCGAAGGCCCGCACCAGCCCTTCGCCGAAGAAGCCCTCAGTGTTGGGCACCGACCACAGCACGGCGCCCGACTGCCTGTCCAGCCCTCGCACCTGCGATTCGCCGTTCAGGCCGGTGCTCTCCCAGAGGACCCCATCGCTGACCAGCAGGCCCTCCGTCCAGGCGTTGCCGGCGTGCGCGAACGACCCCAACAGCTCGACGCGCCCCTCCTGCCCAGACGACGCCGGCGATGGCGACGCTTCGGGAGCAGCGCTATCACCCCCGCAGGCTGCCGCGGTGATGCAGAGCGACAGAAGCGCAATTGGCAGAACACGAGGTGGAATCATTCACGCCGAATTATAACGCGACCGTATGTCGCGTGCCACCCGTCCAAGGGCTGCCTGTTTTGGAAGTTGTGCGCCGCCCCGTTGACGCATCCGCCGCCTATGCCTATACTGATGCCGTCTGCGAACAAATGTGCTCAAGGCAGGGATACATGTCGCTGGCGCAGGTCATCGAAGGGATTCGCTCCGACGGCGAGATCGCCGCCAATTTCGCTGCCTGGCGCGTCATGCCCGCGCAGCCGCCGTCGCTGTCGCCCTTCCCCGACGCGCTCGACGCCAGGCTGAAGGAAGTCCTGCGCCGTCGCGGCATCGAGCGACTCTACAGCCACCAGGCGGAGGCTATCGACGCCGTACTGGCGGGCCACAACGTCGCCGTCGTCACGCCGACGGCATCCGGCAAGACGCTCTGCTATAACCTGCCTGTCCTCCAGACACTGCTCGGCGACCCCGAGGCGCGTGCCCTCTACCTCTTCCCGACGAAAGCGCTCGCGCAGGACCAGCTCGACGAGCTGCACGGCCTCGTGAGCGACCTCGGCGTCGACATCAAGACGTTCACCTATGACGGCGACACCCCCGCCGACGCCCGACGCTCCGTGCGCGCCGCCGGCCACATCGTCGTCACCAACCCCGATATGCTGCACACCGGCATCCTGCCCCATCACACGAAGTGGCTGAAGCTGTTCGAGAACCTGCGCTACGTCGTCATCGACGAGCTGCACCAGTACCGCGGCGTCTTCGGCAGCCACGTCGCCAACGTCATTCGACGCCTGCGCCGCGTTTGCCGATTCTACGGCTCCGACCCCGTCTTCATCTGCTGCTCAGCGACAATCGCCAACCCGGGCGACCTGGCGCAGCGGCTGCTCGGTGCGCCCGTCGCCATCGTCGACCGCAGCGGCGCGCCCAGGGCGGCGAAGACCGTTGCCATCTACAACCCGCCCGTCGTTAACCGCGAGCTAGGCATCCGGCGCTCGGCGCTGAAGGCGGCGCAAGCGCTGGCGTCGCGCCTGGTGCGAGAGGGCGTGCAGACAATCGTTTTCGCCCCCAGCCGCCTGACAGTCGAGCTCCTCGTGCGCCACCTGCGCGATTCCCTCCCCTCGAAGCCGGGCGAGACGCCCATCGAGGGCTATCGCGGCGGCTACCTGCCGCGAGAGCGTCGCGCTATCGAAGCCGGGCTGCGCAGCGGACGCGTACGCGCCGTCGCCGCGACCAACGCCCTCGAGCTGGGCATCGACATCGGCGGGCTCGACGCCTCGGTGCTCCTCGGCTATCCCGGCACGCTCGCCAGCACCTGGCAGCAGATGGGGCGCGCCGGCCGCCGCGGCGACCAGACGTCGTTCGCCGTGCTTGTCGCCAACTCGTCGCCGCTGAACCAGTACGTCGCGCGACACCCGGAGTACCTCTTCGAGACCTCTCCGGAGTCCGGAT
>JBGQNJ010000238.1:0-3218 GCA_041501065.1 Dehalococcoidia bacterium | reverse complement strand
TTCGGTCCGGGATGGTGATAGCATGGATCCCCTGGCATTAGCCGCGGCCCTTTCCGTGATGGTCACGGTCGTCATGGTGTTCGCCGTCTTCTACATGACCTCCACCGCTGGAGGCAACAAGCGCGTCGTGAACCGGCTCGAGCACGTTGTCAATCGCAGCCCGCTGGAAGGCCTTAGCAGCGTCTCGGCTCTCAAGCAGACGGGCGCAGGCCTCTTTCCCACGCTCGGTAGTATGTTGACCGGCAAGGAATGGGCCAACAACGTCAACATCGACCTGGAGCGCGCCGACCTCAAGCTGCGCGTCGGCGAGTACGTCGCTCTGCGCGTGGCCCTTGCGCTGGTGCTCTTCGCCGTCGTGATAGTCGTCGCCGGCCGGGGTGGACTGGGACTGCTCGGTGGCATCGCCGCCGCGCTCGTGGGCTACATGCTGCCCAAGATGTACGTTCGCCGTCGCGTCAAGGCGCGACTCGCCAAGTTCGACGAACAGCTCGTCGAAGCACTCAGTCTCGTCTCCAACGCCTTGCGCTCGGGGTTCGGCTTCCTGCAGAGCATGGACCTTGCCGCCGAGCAATTGAAGGACCCTCTGGCTATCGAGTTCAAGCGCACGATCACCGACATCAACGTTGGCGCCAGCTTCGAGGACGCGCTCCTGGCGTTGAACCAGCGCGTGCAGAGCAAAGACCTTGACATAGTCGTCACCGCGATCCTGATCCAGCGCACGGTCGGCGGAAACCTGGCGGAGATACTGGAGACCGTCGCGCACACGATGAGAGAACGCTCTCGCATCAAGGGCGAGCTGCGGACGCTGACAGCGCAGCAGAAGATGTCCGGCTATATCGTCGGCGGACTGCCCGTCGTCATCATCGGCATCCTGCTGGTCGTGGGCCAGTTGACCGGCGATACCTATATGCAGACTCTGTTCACGGAGACCGCCGGCCGGATGGCCCTGTTAGCCGCAGTCCTCCTGGAAGGGCTTGGGATCATGATTATTCGCAAGATCCTTAGCATCGAGGTTTAGCGGAGAACGAAAATGGCTTTGCTAGCAGCAGCATCGGTATTTGTCACCGTCGTCATGTTTTCGCTGTCCTTGCGCAGGACCGACAGCAATCCCGTCAGGGCGCGCGTCGCCGGTCTTGCGACCTCGCGCGCCTTTGAAGGCGGGCAGCCCGCGTCGTCCTTCAACGACCGCGTCATCGGACCGCTGTTCGGAGGCGTGGCGGACAAGGTCATCGCTATGCTTCCTCAGAGCATGAACGAGCGACTGAAGCTGCAGCTTGCCCGGGCCGGTGATCCTATAACGCCGGCAGGGTTCATGACGATCCGCATGGTCGCCGGCGGAGTCCTCGCCGGACTCGCGCTATCCATGGGTATAGCGATGCTAGGAGCGCTGGACCCCAAGTCCCTCGGCCTCGCGCTTCTGCTAGGCGGCATGGGCGCGTTCATGCCTTCGATGTGGCTGTCCAGTCGTGTACGTCAGCGTCAGGCCGAGATCGTCAAGAGCCTTCCCGACTCATTCGACATGATCACGACCTGCGTCGAAGCCGGCCTCGGACTCGACGCTGCGCTGACGCGAGTCGCCGAGAAGATCAAAGGCTCCTTCTCCGAGGACCTCTCCGTTACGCTGCGCGAGATAGGGATGGGGCGTAATCGCGTCGAAGCACTGCAGGACCTGGCCGATCACACCGGCGTCGCGGACCTGACTCTGTTTGTGAACGCTATAATACAGGCGGAGCAGATGGGCACGAGCATTGGCCAGGTGCTGAGGGTGCAGTCGGAGCAGATGCGGATACGCCGGCGTCAGCGCGCCGAGGAGGTGGCCAACCAGGCGCCGGTCAAGATGATCTTCCCGCTCGTTCTGTGTATCCTCCCCACGCTGTTCATCGTTATTATGGGACCCGCCGCAATCCAGCTCTACCAGTCGTTCAGCAACAACTAGGTGACGCGTGAGGATTGAAAACGCTTCACGCGGCACACAGATCGCGGACCGCGCCGTTCTCGCCAATACGCCCTGGAGGCGGCTCGTCGGCCTGCTCAACCGGCGTCACCTGGAGCCCGGCGAAGGCCTGGTCCTCGTACCGGGCGGCGCGATCCACATGTTCTTCATGCGCATGGCAATCGACGTCATCTTCGCCGACAAGGAGGGCAGCGTCCTCAAGACTGCCGCAAACGTGAAGCCCTGGCGAATGGTGATGGCGCCCCGACACAGTCGCTACACTATCGAGCTGCCTGTCGGCGTGATCGAGACGTCCGGCACGCAGCCCGGCGACCACCTCGAAATCACCTCATAGCATCGCCGACCGTGAGATGCGGAGACGCCCGCGGGTTGGCCGCAGGCGTCTCGAAGAGCTATCTGTCCGACTGCTCTAGTCTTTGCGACCCAGGATCGTCACGGAGCAGACTGAGCCCGGCCCGCCCAGGTTGTGCGCCAGCCCCAGACGCGCGTCCTTCACCTGCGCCCCGTCGGCGCGGCCCTGCAACTGCTTCGTGACCTCGTACAGCATGCGACAGCCCGTCGCCCCAATCGGATGCCCGAAGCACTTCAGGCCGCCACTGGCGTTCACCGGCAGGTCGCCGTCCACATCGGCGTGCCCCTCGGCCACGAACGCGGCGCCGTCCCCCTGCGCGCAGAACCCGAGGTCCTGGTAGTTCAGGATCTCCGTGATGCTGAAACAGTCATGCACCTCTGCCAGGCTTATCTCCTTCGCCGGGTCTTTCACGCCCGCCTCCGCGTATGCCGCCTTCGCCGCGGCGCGGGTCGCCGGGAAGCCGAGGAAGTCCGTGGAGTTGGAGAACATCGGCCGGCCCGTAGCGGTTGCCAGCGCGTTCGCCTTTACCAGCACGTAGTCGTCCTTGTGCTTGCTCTTCTCGGCGATCTCCGGTCGCGTGATGACCAGCGCCGCGGAACCGTCCGACATCGCGCAGCAGTCGAAGCGTCCCAGCGGCCAGGCGATCATCGGCGCCGAGAGCGCGTCCTCCATCGTTATCGGCCGGCGGAAGTGGGCCTTCGGGTGCAGGGCGCCGTTCTTGTGGTTCTTGATCGCCACCCGCGCCAGGTCTTCCTTCGTCCACCCGTACTCATTGAAACAGCGGGTCGCGGACAGGGCGAAGAGGGCCGGCGCGCTGGCGACGCCGAACACCGGGTGGCTGAACCCCTGCGTCGGTAGTCCGGAGCTGCCCGTGTCCATCAGCTTCTCGACGCCGCAGGCCACTACCACGTC
>JBGQNJ010000237.1:0-3220 GCA_041501065.1 Dehalococcoidia bacterium | reverse complement strand
CCCTCCTCCAGACGCGCCCCTCGCCCTTCTGCGTCCTCGACGAGGTCGACGCCATGCTCGACGAGTCGAACGTGGGGCGTTTCGCGGAGGCTGTCAAGAAGCTGGCCGACGCGACGCAGTTCATCGTCATCACCCACAACCGTCGCACCATCGAGATGGCGGACCACATCTACGGCGTCGCCATGTCGAAGGACATGACGTCGAACATCCTCTCCCTCCGCCTCAGCGACCTGGCGCCGCGCACATAGGAACGAGCCCTTCAAAACGGCGAATGTAGGGGAGGACTTCAGTCCTCCCGCGTGGGGAGGGGCACGACAGCACCACGTGGGCGCGAGCGACGGGTCCCGCCAGAAAGCTGCGACGTGGAAGGCTGAAGCCTTCCTCTACGCTCCCAGCCCTCGAACAAACGACGCAGGGGGAGTGCAGAGGTGCCTGGGCACCTTTGCCGGGGTACCAGGGGTGTCCCCTGTCTTTCGAATAACCTATCTGGGTGGGTTGGGCGGGAAGAAGAGCGCCCATGTTTCCCTCAGCGGCAGCGGCCGCACCCGCCACGTACGTCCCAAACCGCCCTACAGCTTCGTAAGTTGATCCCCCGATCCGCCGATGCTATGATCTCAGTACATCGCGTCAGCGAAAGGAGACAGTCTGTCCTTGCGTCTATTCCGCAAACAGAACGGCGAAGAGGAAGACGCCAGGAAGACCGAACAGGCCCTCGAACGCACCCGAAAGACCTGGTTCTCCCACCTAACCTCCCTCTTTGAGCGCTCCCGTATCGATGACTCCCTCTGGGAAGAGCTGGAAGAGCTGCTAATCGGCGCCGACACGGGTGTCGCGACCGCACAGAAGGTGCTCGAAGAGGTACAGCGTCGCGTCGAGAAGGAGGGCCTGAAAGACCCCAACGACGTCCGCGATGCCCTCAAGGATGAGCTGGTCGCCATCCTCGGCACTGCGCAGCCCAGGGGCAGCCTCTGGCGCAACGGACAGGGCCCGGAAGCCGTCGCCAGGCCCGCCGTCATCCTCGTCGTCGGCGTCAACGGCACCGGCAAGACGACGAGCATCGGCAAGCTCGCCTATGCCTACCGGCAGGACGATGTCCAGGTGACCATCGCCGCCGCCGACACGTTTCGCGCCGCCGCCATAGAGCAGATGCGCGAATGGGGCGACCTCGCGGGCGCCGAGGTCATCGCTCACAAGCAGGGCGCCGACCCGGGCGCCGTCGTCTTCGACGCGCTGTCCGCCGCCGAGAGCCGCGGCGCCGACGTCCTCATCATCGACACGGCGGGCCGGCTGCACACCAAGTTCAACCTGATGGAAGAGTTGCGAAAGATACTGCGCGTGATCCAGCGCAAGGACCCGACGGCGCCCCACGAGGTGCTGCTCGTCCTCGATGCGACGACGGGACAGAACGCGCTCATCCAGGCGAAGGCCTTCACGGAGGCGGTCGACGTCACTGCCATCTGCCTCGCCAAGCTCGATGGGACGTCGAAGGGTGGCATGGTCTTCGCCATCTCCGACCAACTGGGCGTGCCGGTGCGCTTCATCGGTACCGGCGAGCGCCCTGAAGACCTGAGCCCGTTTTCGGCCGAGGAGTTCGTTGAAGCGCTGTTTCAGTAGCGAACACAGCCTGCTAGTCTCCTCACGGATGAGGCCCATATCGGCAAGCTCACTCCGACTCGCGACGAAGCCGTAGGGGCGATGCTCTATGCCTGAGACGCTTTTCTGGTGGCTGGCCGTAGAGGTGATGGGCATTATCGCCTTCCCTCTCGTCTACGCCTTCTTCCCGCACCTGCCCGACCGCGGCTACGCCTTCGCCAAGCCGTTTGGCCTGCTTGTCATCGGCTTCGTCTTCTGGATATTGGGCTCGGCCTGGGTACTGTCGAACAACGCCGGCGGCATCGCCTGGGTCGTCCTGATGGTCGGCGCCGCCTCCGGCTATCTCGCCTGGCGCCGCCGCGACGAAATCCTCGCCTTCCTGCGCGAGAAGTGGCCGCTGCTCCTCGTCATCGAAGGCCTGTTCATCGTGGCGTTCGTATTCGCTGCCTACCTGCGTTCCTTCACGCCGGAGATCGCCGCCACCGAGAAGCCGATGGACTTCGCCTTCCTGAACGCCTCGACGATTAGCCAGCACTTCGCGCCGAACGACCCCTGGCTCTCCGGCCACACGATCAGCTACTACTATGGCGGCTACTTCCTCGTCGCCATGACCGGCAAGCTGGCGAGCGTGGGAACCAGCGTCGGCTACAACCTCGGCCTGGCGATGATCGCCGCCCTCGCCGTCGTCGGCGCCTTCGGCCTCGTCTACAACCTCGTCACCCTGCACGAGGAGCGCGCGAAGAAGAAGGCGAAGCTCCTCGGCGCGCCGCTTGTCTTCGGCCTGGTGGCGGCGGTCCTGTTGACCATCATTGGCAACCTGGAGGGCCTCCTCGAGTTCTTGGCGGCCCATGGTGCCGGCGGCAACGGCTTCTGGAACTGGGTCGACATAAAAGGACTGACCAGCGTCGGCAACAGCACGACGAGCTGGTACCCGACAGAGCACTGGTGGTGGTGGCGCGGCGCGCGCATTGTCTCGCCGACCGCGCCGGAGACGATCACGGAGTTCCCCTTCTTCAGCTTCCTTCTCGGCGACCTACACCCGCATGTCATGGCGATTCCCTTCGGCTTGCTCGGCATCGCGGCGGCCGTCCGCCTGCTGCAAGAGGATGAGGTGCTCGACCTGTCGTTCTGGGCCGGACACCAACTGCTGCTCGTGGCGCTGGCGATACTGGTAGGTGGGCTCTCCTTCCTCAACACGTGGGACCTGCCGACGTTCTTCTTCCTGCTGGTCGTTGCCGCGCTCGTCCGCAACTTCCTCGCCCGAAAGCGATGGGACTGGACGCTCCTCAAGCAGACGCTTGGCTTCGCCGTGCCCCTGGGCATCGCGTCCGTGCTTGCCTACGTGCCCTATCACAAGGCGTTCATCCCTGCCTTCGGCTTTGCCAGCCAGGCGAACGGTATCGCCCCCGTCGAAGGCAACGGCACGCTGCCCTTGCATTCGCTCATCCTCTGGGGGCCGATGGCAATCCTCGTGCTCCCGTTCGCGGCCCAACGATTCGTCGCGTCGCTCAAGGGAAACCCCTGGCGACCCAACGACTGGTGGGCGGCGGCGCCGGGCGTGGCGGTCGTCGGCCTGTGGCTGCTCTGGGTGCTGGCCAGGGGTAACCTGGGGTCGGCCATATCCGAT
>JBGQNJ010000236.1:0-3230 GCA_041501065.1 Dehalococcoidia bacterium | reverse complement strand
GGCAACATCAACCCGCAGGGCGTCTCCATGTTCGAGCCCATCGGCGGCAGCGCCCCCAAGTACACCGGCCAGAACGTCATCTGCCCGCTGGCGGCCATCGGCGCGGTGCAGATGCTCGTCGCGGAGCTGGGCGAGGAGCAGGCGGCGGACCGCATCGAGCAGGCGATAATCAAGGCGCTGGGCAGCGGCAAGATCAAGTCGCTGAACGCCGGCCGCATGGGGATGAGCACGTCAGAGATGGGCGACCTCGTCGCCTCCCTTGTGTAGGGGACGGCTTTAGCCCTCCCACCTCGGGGCCCTCCAGGTCGTCGCCGTCAAAGCCTGACCACGGCGGCGCCTGAATGTGGGGTTTTACACCGCTAGGGAACCACAAGTCTGAGGGCTAGTCATAGCAGCTCTGTAGCGCTTCCATGACAGATTCGAGAGACTGACGCTCACGTTTCAGCACGTCAAGAAAGTCTGGTCGCGTGAATATGGGCGATTCGACGGGCCAGTATTCCGTGACGGAAAGCTGTGGCCTGTGGTTGCGTGGGCAGGCTCGCAGGCGATCCAGGATTGCCTCCGTACTCGTTGCTCCAGCCTCAACTCTCCACGGTGCGGGCTCCTGTTTGGTGACAGCCCGTGGGGTCGGCAAATACCTGACCTCTGTCAGGTATCCTGATGGCAGGTGTCTAAGAGCACTATCCAGACGCTCCCCCGAAACAGCATCGCAGATTCGTTTCACGTCTTCAGTCCGCTCGACATTGATCCCTCCCCCCATCTGATAAGTGAGGGCCGCATCGTGTTCGGTGTTCCGCTGGCAGAAACAATTCCACTGAAGATGACCGGCTACCTCTTCCGCAAACCAGACGCTTCGACCCGTCTGCCAAAAGCCGTATCGGAGGCGATTGCTATGGTCTGCAATCTCGAGGAAGGCTAGCCCGAGCGCGAGCCGGCAATGAACGCTCGTGTCCTTTCGATGCGGCTCGAACCGGGCCGCGAACTGCCTGGCAGGTGCCACAGAGACGTATGGGGCACCAGAATTCATGTCGGCGGTGATGTGACCGAGCCCCAGGTCGACCAGGGTTGAGCGCGCAATGCCATCCTTCTCGAGGGCAACAGGAGTTGCCAAATAAACCTCATCAAATACTGACTGGTATTGGACGGCCTGACCGAGCGCATCATATACGGCCCATACTGTTCGCTTGCACTCCACGGCCACGGCCTTGACATGCCGATCCCCGTCCCAGCGAGCAGCGACAATGTCGATCAGCCGAACCTTCTCCAGCGCGGGGATTTCCATCCCGAATTCACCTTTGCCGACAATATCGTTTCCGTGAGGGCTAGGCATGACGAGGGCATACCCTTCGCGCGCTAGCAGATCACCGACCGGCCCCGAGAGCTTCTTCTCAATCTGCTCCATCGGTATCACCTCCGCGCGTTACTACGCACAACTTCCTTGTTGGCGAGGACGAAATGACAGGGATAATGAGAGAAAGGCGACCAATGCGAGGATTATAGCACCGCCGACGACCCTGTCAACGGTGCTTATCTAGAAGACTTACCAGCGGCTACAGAATCGGCTTGACGATGATCGCCTGCTCCCGCTCCGGCCCGACGGACACCAGCGCCACCGGCACGCCGATGAGCTGCTCCAACCGCTTCACGTACTCCCGCGCGTGACGTGGTAGGTCCTCGAAGCGACGCACGTGCGTCGTCGGCTCCTGCCAGCCCGGCATCTCCTCGAAGATCGGCTCACAGCAGGCAAGGCGCCCCATGCTCGCCGGGAAGCGGTCGACCGGCACACCGTCGACCTGGTACGACGTGCACACCTTCACGCTCGCGAACGTGTCCAGCACGTCGAGACGCGTGATCACCGCGCCCGATAGCCCGTTCAGGCGAGCCGTGTAGCGGGCGGCCACCGCGTCGAACCAGCCGCAGCGACGCGGCCGGCCCGTGGTGGCGCCGTACTCCTGCCCCTTCTCGCGCAGCTCGTCGCCCACGCCGCCTTTCAGCTCCGTCGGCATTGGCCCGTTGCCGACGCGCGTCTGGTACGCCTTGTACACCGCGACGACACGCGTGATCTGCGTCGGTCCGATGCCGATGCCCAGGCCCGCGCCCGCGGCCGTCGACGACGGCACCGACGACGTCACGTACTCGTACGTCCCCGAATCGAGGTCCAGCAGCGACCCCTGCGCGCCCTCCAGCAGTATCGTCTCGCCGCGGGCCAGCGCCTCCTGCACCATCACCGCCGTATCGGCGACGAACGGGGCCAGGCGGCGGCCGAAGTCGCGATACGCCTCGTACACCTTGTCGAAGTCGAGCGGCTCCAGCCCATACAGCTTCTGGAGCACCGCGTTCTTGTACGGCAGCACCAGCGAAAGGCGCTCGCGGAATGCGTCCGGATTGATCAGGTCGACCATGCGGATGCCGATGCGCCCCACCTTGTCGACGAACGCCGGCCCCACGCCGCGGAACGTCGTGCCGATGGCCGCCGGCCCGCGCAGCTCCTCGTCGGCGCGGTCGATGAGGATGTGATAGGGCATGACGATGTGACAGCGGTCGCTCACATAGAGTTTCTTGACGCTGACGCCCTTCGATTGCAGGTCCTGGATCTCCTCCAGCAGCACCGGCGGGTCGACGACCACGCCGTTGCCCATGATGCATACCTTGTCGCCGTAGAAGATGCCCGCGGGCACCAGGTGGAGGCGGAACGTGCCCATGTCGTTGACGACGGTGTGTCCGGCGTTATTCCCGGCCGAGTAGCGCGCGACGATGCTGGCGTTCTGGGCGAGGAGATCGATGGTCCTGCCCTTGCCTTCGTCGCCCCACTGGCCGCCGATTACTACGATTACCGGCATGAATTTACCCCGACCGGATCGGGGCATACCTCCTTCCGCGTCTGAGGCTTCTGAACCGCGCCGAGTATAGCAGAGACCCCGATCCAATGGAAGAGCCCGCACAGCAGCGGTAGAACTCACAACGTAGCCGAGACTTTCCAGTCTCGGCGCAACGTCGGCTGTTTGAGGCGATACCGGTAGCCTCTACTCGCCCGACTCTCCGGGCGGGTCCGCTGGCACGGACGCCTCCGGCGCGACGCGCTCCTTCCCACGCAGCACGGCGAGCGCCCTCTTGTCGCTGATCAGCAACGCCGCGAATATCGCCACGATGGGGAACAACGCCGAAACGACAAACGCGTCGTGGAACGCCAGCAAAGCGCCGCTGCGAGTCGCGGGACTCACCAGGACAGC
>JBGQNJ010000235.1:0-3237 GCA_041501065.1 Dehalococcoidia bacterium | reverse complement strand
GGCACGCCCCTGACGTCGTCGGAGGCTATCCACGAGCGGCTGGACAAGGTGCGGGCCCTCGCCATCTTCTCCGCCGACGCTATCTCCTCCACGGCATACGCAACGGAGGAGATACTGCTGGTACTGATACTCGTGGGTACTGGCGCTCTCAACGCCTCGCTGCCGATAGCGGCGGTCATCGGCGCGCTGATAGTCGTAGTGGCCTTTTCTTACCGGCAGACGGTGCGCGCTTATCCGAGCGGCGGCGGGTCGTATACGGTGGCCCGGGAGAACCTTGGGACCTTCCCCGGTCTGACGGCGGCCGCCGCGCTGATGATCGACTACGTACTGACCGTCGCCGTAAGCACGTCCGCTGGGATAGCAGCCCTCACCTCGGCTGCGCCGAGCCTTTACAACGAGCGCCTGGAGTTGGCAATAATTGCCGTGTGGGTCATTGTTGTCGGAAACCTGCGGGGCATTCGCGAGGCAGGAAAGGTGTTCGCGATCCCCACCTATTTGTTCATTCTCACATTCGCGGCGATGCTGGTGACGGGCTTCATCCGCTATGCGCTGGGCGCCGAAGCGCCGCCACCGCCGCCGTCTGAAGCCGCAGTCGCGGTGACGGGTTCACTCGGCCTTTTCCTGGTGCTCCGCGCTTTCTCCTCTGGTTGTTCGGCACTGACGGGGTTGGAGGCAATCGCCAACGGAGTACCGGCCTTCAAGCCGCCGGAGTCGAAGAACGCGGCGATCACGATCGGCTGGATGGCCGCCGTCCTTGCCTCGTTCTTCCTGGGACTGACCTTGTTGACGCACTTGCTTCACGTTCAGCCGGTGCCGCAGGTGACGGTAATCTCACAGGTAGGCAAGACCGCTTTTGGCGGCACGCCCCCGTACTACGTTCTCCAGGCCGCGACGATGCTCATCCTCATCATGGCGAGCAACACCAGCTTTGCCGATTTCCCGCGACTGGCGTCTGTCATGGCCCGCGACGGGTTCCTCCCCCGGCACATGATGTTCCGGGGCGATAGGCTTGCGTTCTCCGCCGGCATCCTCGTGCTGGGGGCTTTAGCCAGCGGGCTTCTAGTGCTGTTCAAGGCCGACACGCACCGGCTCATCCCGCTCTACGCTGTCGGTGTGTTCCTCTCGTTCACGCTCTCGCAGTCGGGCATGGTGGTCCACTGGCTGCGTTCGCAGGAAGCGGGGAGACGACGCAGCATGATCATCAACGGCGTCGGCGCGGTCGGGACCGCCGTGGTCGTCGTCGTCGCAGCCGGCACGAAGTTCACGCACGGCGCCTGGATCGTGCTGCTGGCGATTCCGATCCTGGTGGCCATGTGCGTGCAGATCGGCCGCCACTATCGACGCGTCGGCGGGCAACTGGAGATACGGGAGGGCGACTTCGCCGAGTTGCAGGGCGTGCCTGTGAGCGGCAGCTTGCAAACGGTCATCGTGCCGGTGGAGGGGCTGGACAGGGCGGTCCTCCGGACCATCGAGTATGCGCGGTCGCTATCGCAGAACGTGACGGCCGTGCACATCACGGACGACGTCCAAGAGGCGGAGACGTTGCGGGCGCAGTGGGAGGAGATGATCCCGGACGTGCCGATTGTCATCGTCGAGTCTCCCTACCGGGCGCTGGTTGCGCCGTTCCTCGCCTACGTCGACGCGGTAGACCGCGCGAACCCGCGGGGCCGCATTACCGTCGTGCTGCCGGAGTTCGTGACGGCCCATTTCTGGGAGAACCTCCTGCACAACCAGCCGGCCGCTCGGCTCAGGCGCTCCCTCATGCGTCGACCGAACACGGCGGTCGTGAACGTGCTCTATCACCTCCGCTAGGAGGGCGGCGGCATGGCCAGGCCCAAGATCCGCGTCATCCTCTATACCGGCAAGGGCGGCGTCGGCAAGACGAGCGTCTCAGCGGCGACGGCGCTGCGGTCGGCGCACCTGGGGCATCGGACGCTGGTCATGAGCACCGACTCGGCGCACAGCCTCGGCGACAGCTTCGACGTGCCCGTCGGCGGCGACGTCGTCAAGATAGCCGACAACCTCTGGGCGCAGGAGCTGGACGTCTTCAAGGAGATCGACCGCCACTGGGGGACTCTGGAGGAGTACATCAAGATAGTCATGGCCTGGCGCGGTATCGACGAGGTGCTGGCGGAGGAGATGGCGGTCCTCCCGGGCATGGAGGAGCTGGCAGGGCTCGTCCACCTCATCAACTACTACGAGGGGCAGGAGTACGACGCCATAATCGTCGACTGCGCTCCGACGGGCGAGACGCTGCGGCTGCTCAGCTTCCCGGACGTGATGCGCTGGTGGCTGCACCGCATTCTTCCCATCCAGCGCACGGCCGCGCGCATCGCCCGGCCGGTGCTGACGCGCGTCACCGACCTGCCATTCCCGGACGACGACGTCTTCGTGGCGCTCAAGGACCTCTTCGAACGGCTGGACAAGATGCGCGACATCCTGACGGATGCCGACGTTTCCTCCGTCCGGCTGGTGATGAACGCGGAGAAGATGGTGATCAAGGAGGCCCAGCGCACCTTCACCTACCTCAACCTCTACGGCTACCCGACCGACCTGGTGATCTGCAACCGTCTCATTCCCCCAGACGTGACCGACGCCTACTTCTCGGCCTGGAAGGAGAGCCAGGAGCGCTACTACTCTATGATCGAGGAGGGCTTCAGCCCGCTGCCCATCCTGACCGCGCCGCTGATGGACCAGGAGGTGGTTGGGCTGGAGATGCTGGAGCGCTTCGGCGCCGCCATCTACAACGACAGCGACCCGACACGCGTCCACTTCCAGGGCCAGACGCAGGACATTCGTCAGGAGGACGGCGACTACCTGCTGACGGTGTTGCTTCCCTTCACGAGCAAAGAGGACATCTCGCTCTCGCAGGTCGGCGACGAGCTGCTAGTGCGCGTGGGGAACCACCGGCGCAACGTTATCCTGCCAAGAGCCCTGGTCGGAATGCAGACCCAAAGTGCTAAACTGGAAGGTGACCGGCTGACAATTCGCTTCGTGCGGCCGGACTGACGCGGCCCGCTGAAAAATGCGGTAGCCGAGAAATGTAGGGGAGGACTTCGGTCCTCCCGCGGCCGCTTTTCCAGTAGCCGAGACTTTCCAGTCTCGGCTGACCTCGCAAAGGAGGCCACCATGGCAGAGAAGCTGTTCGAGTGCGAGTGGACGCCCGAGGGGGAGATAATCCTCCGCATCAAGAAGCCGGGGCTGGGCGTGCTCACGCCCGAGGTGCGTGCGCACATG
>JBGQNJ010000234.1:0-3240 GCA_041501065.1 Dehalococcoidia bacterium | reverse complement strand
GGTGCGTCACAATCGTGAGGGCATTCGCCGGCGCTAGCTCCACGGGCTGCGAATGGAAGCGATATGCGACGAGCACGGAGCGCACCGCCAGGGGAAGCGTTAGAAGCGGAAGGAGCGCAGTCACCGGCAGCGTTCCGGCGACGACAGCGAGCAGCACCGACACGTAAGGAATCGCCATCAGGCAGGCGTAGACGTTTGCCGCGTTCGGACGGCCCAGACGGACGACCCAGGTGCGCTTGCCCACGGCCATGTCGGCGGCGTAGTCGGGAAATTCGTTCACGTAGAGGACGGCCGCGATCAGGGCCGCGATCGGTATGGCAGCGACGGCCGGCGTCCAGTCGACTCGCTGCGTCTGCACGTAGTAGGCGCCGAGCGTCATCAAGGTGCCGAAGTTCAACCCGACCAGCAACTCGCCGATGCCGTGGCTTCCCCAGTTGAACGGCTTCCCCACGTAGAAGACGCCCGACATCAGTCCTATCGCGCCGAAGGCCAGCACTATCGGCCCGGTGACAACGGCCAGATAGACGCCAATAGCACCGGAAAGCCCGAATAGAACCGCAGCGCCGACAAGCATCTCCAGAGGCGACAGGAGGCCCATCTGAATGACCCTGCTGCCGCCGCTAAAGGGCCGCACGAATTCGACGTTGATGTCGTCGTTGCCGCTAACGTGATCGAAGTAGTCGTTGATCACGTTGACGCCGAGGTGCATCAGGGCGCCGGCGAGCATAGTTAGGAACAGCAGCCCCCAACTGAACTCGTGTTGCGTCGCCCAGGCGACGGCGCCGCCGAGCAGGACGGGCGTGATGCTGGCGGTCAGGAAGGGCATCCGCACGGCGAGGAACCAGGCGAAGGCCTTCTTCCGCAGCAGCGTACCCTCGCCCACGACCCTCCGGTTGGCGCCGAAGTCCACCGACTCGCTGCTGACTTCGCGGTCTGCCAGCCTCCGCCGCACAACGATGCGAGCCGGCACGACACGAATGTGCTCCTGCTCGTCGACTGCCTCCGGCGACGTCGCTCGTCTCGCCAGAAGCTCGCGTGCCTTCTGCTTTTCAGACGCCTTTCGTAAAGGAAGCGCCTTGCCCGTTACCTCAACCTCGGTCGTCTCTCCGCCTGTCGATTCCGACTGTGCCACGAGCAGCGATACGGCCGGGTTGAAGCCGAGCTGCAGCAATCGAAGGTCGCCCCGGTCCAGCGAGACATAGACAGTGAAATCGCTGCCGACGGCGAAGGGGACAAGGCCGCTGCGCACGGTGTCGCCGGCGACCGTGCTCAGCACCGCCTCCGGCGCTCCGTCTAACATCGACCGGAGTCCCTTCAACAAGCCTTCGCCCTCAGTGGGCGGCTTCATGGCGTCTCCATTCTTCGAACGTGCCCAACAGACGATTGTAGGTAGCGCCTTCGACGGGTGTCAAGCTGGACTACCGGCCAGAGCGGCGCGGCTTGAGCGGCGGGGCCGCGGACTGCCATAATCGAGCATCGAGGGAACGTGACGGAGCGAACGCCGGTCGTCAACAAACCGTTCTTCTGGCTTGCATGGATTGCAGCCGTCTGCCTGTTCGGCGTAATGTGCGGGTTCGCGGCCGTCAGCGACCGCTTCCCCGGTGATCTGGCCCTCGCGCGCCACGTCCAGGACCTTGACGACGCCGGCTTCGGTCCGCTGGCGTCCTTCGCCAACACGGCCGGCGACACCCTCGGCGGCGCGATCATCACGCTCGTCTTCGCCGGCGTCTTCGTCTATCTGAAGCGATTCCCCGAATCGGCTGCGCTGGTCCTGACCTTCATTCCGCGCGGCCTGCGACAACTCCTGGTGATGATCGTCGCGCGACCGAGGCCCTCCGCTGACCTCCTCCAGATCCGCGACCACGCTTCCGGCTATAGCTTCCCGAGCGGCCACGCGACAGGCGCCATGGTGCTTTACGGGGCCCTCTTCCTGCTAGCCGGCGCGCTCATACCGCACAAGAGCGTCCGGTTGCTGTTTCGCGCCCTCTGCGTGTTCATGATCGTCGTCACGGGCCTGGCGCGGGTGTACGCGGGCGTCCACTGGCCGAGCGACGTCATCGGTGGTTATCTCTTCGGGCTCATCGGTCTGGCACCGGTCCTCTTCTTCTGCCGCTTCGCCGTCGAGAGGATGCGGCGGGAGCGCCCGGCGCGCTAACATCCGGCGGATCATCCGAGAATATACCAGAGGGACGATTCCGCCGCTTGAGAGTCACGTGCCTGCTCTTGACGGCGGGCGAAGCGAGTCGTAAGGTTTGCGATGATCGACCGGTAGGGCCATGCTGTGGCGTCGCTCAGGTCGTAGGCGAGGGGGGCTGAGAGGTAGCCAATGAACTACGTGGACATAGCGATAGTAGTCCTCGTTGCCTGGTTCACCTTCTCGGCTTTCTCGGCCGGCATCATCCGCGAGGTAGTGACGATGACCGGCGTCGCCCTCGGTGTCGTTCTCGCCGGGCTCTTCTACCAGGACCTCGCCAGCGACGTCAAGTTGGCCGTCGACAACGATAACGCCGCGAACATCATCGCCTTCCTCGTCATCTTCGGGGCCTGTTTCCTGGCGGGCCAGCTGGCCGGGATGCTGCTTAAGCACACCGCTTCGCTTCTCATGCTGGGCACGTTCGACCACCTTTTCGGCGCCGCGTTCGGCTTCGTGAAGGGGATGGTTATAGTCGAAGTGGCGCTTATCCTTTTCGTCACCTTCCCGGCATTCGGTCTGAAGGACCACATCCGCGATTCCATGTTCGGCCCTATGTTCCTGGATGGCATACCCGTTCTCTTGCGTGTCCTCCCCGTCGAGTTTCGGAACGCGGTTGACGCCCTTTAGCTAGGGTCCCTTCCCCCGCTCTTCAGTTGCCTGTGGCGGAAGCGTTTTGCTATCATGCACTCGACAGAATGTCTCTAAGCAAGAATGCTGATGGTCAACTCCCCGGTACTGGTTCTCAACCAAAACTACGAACCCCTTAACGTCTGCAATGCGGGACGCGCGTTCGTGCTCGTCGACCGCGGGAAGGCGGAAGTCTTGGAGCACAACGACGGCAAGTTGAGGACCCCGAGTCGTGTCTTCTCGCTGCCGTCGGTGATCCGGCTCGTCTATCTCATCAAGAGGCCGCGGCCAAAGATGCGGCTCACGCGCAAAGAGATATTCAACCGCGACCATTACACCTGCCAGTACTGCGGCAAGCGCAGCCATGACCTGACGCTCGACCACGTGATTCCGCGCAACAAGGGCGGCGCACACTCCTG
>JBGQNJ010000233.1:0-3249 GCA_041501065.1 Dehalococcoidia bacterium | reverse complement strand
CGAAGGTCGGGTTCTACCACGGCGGCCGCATCTACAACTTCGTCACGCCCGGCGACCTCCTGCGCTTCAGCGCCGTCTCCCCCATCGACCGCGTCCGTCTCGGCCTGGTCGGTCTCTACCTGCGGCGGCAGAAGGACTGGCGACGCTACGAAGGCATCACAGCCCAGGAGTGGATTAAGAAGTGGGCCGGCAAGCGCAACTATGACGTCGTCTGGGGGCCGCTGCTGCGCGGCAAGTTCGGCTCGCGCGCCGGCGACGTGAGCATGGTCTGGTTCTGGGGCAAGATCTTCCTCCGCTTCGCCTCGCGTGGCGGCGGCGTATCGCAGAAGGAACGGTTGGGCTACCTCATGGGCAGCTTCGGCCTCCTGATCGACGCCCTCGCGGACCGCCTTCGACAGGCAGGCGCGCGCGTCGAGGCTGGGCGAGCCGTGGAGCGCATAGTCGTCGAAGAAGGGCGCGCCTCTCGCCTCCAGCTTGCCGGAGGCGAGACCGTCCCCTGCGACGCCGTCATCGCGACCGTGCCCAACGCGGCGTTCCTGGAGATAGCGCCCTTCCTGCCCGACGACTACGCCGGCCTGCTGCGCAAGGTCCAGTACCAGTGGGCGAGCACTCTCGTTCTCACGCTGAAGCAGTCGCTATCGCCCATCTACTGGCTGAACATCAGCGACCCCGAGATCCCGTTCGTCGGCGCCATCGAGCACACCAACTACATCGAGCCGGCGCAGTACGGCGGCCTCAACATCCTCTACCTGTCGAACTACGTCGAGAACAGCTCGCCGGTCGTCGGCATGAGCATCGACGAGCTCAGCGACTACTACCTGCCGCACCTGACGAAGATCAACCCCGCCTTCTCGCGCGACTGGATCGTCGACCGCTGGCTGTTCAAGGACGCGGCGGGCCAGCCGGTGATCACGACGAACTACGGCGCGTCGATACCCTCGCACGAGACGCCGGTGCCCGGCCTCTACCTGGCGAACACGACGCAGATCTACCCGGAGGACCGCGGCCTCAACTACAGCGTTCGTCTCGGCGAGAAGATCGCCTCCCTCGCGACTGCGTGAGACGCTCCGCTGATGTAAAATAGGCCAGACCCCTTCCTAAGAGGCCGGCCTTGACCCCAATCCGACGCCAGTACCTCGATATCAAGCGGCGCTATCCCCATGCCATCGTCCTCTTCCGGCTCGGCGACTTCTACGAGACGTTCGACGACGACGCCAAGCTCTGCGCCCGCGAGCTAGACCTAACATTGACGTCGAAGCCCATGGGCAAGAACGTGCGCGTGCCCCTCGCCGGCATCCCCTATCACGCCCTCGACGGCTACCTGGCGCGACTCATCGCCAAGGGCTACAAGGTCGCGATCTGCGAGCAGATGGGCGACCCTGCGACGGCGAAAGGGCTCGTCGACCGGCAGGTGGTGCGCGTGGTCACGCCGGGCACGGTAATCGAGGGCCACCTGCTCGACGAGCGGGCGAACAACTACCTCGTCGCTCTCGCGGTCGAACCGCCGGCGAAGCGAAGCCGCCCGGGCAGCGACGAGCCGAGGGTAGGGCTGGCCTATGTTGACATAAGTACGGGAGAGTTCGCGGCGACGCAGCTCGACCGGGCGGCCCTCGCTGCCGAGCTGTCGCGTCTCCGGCCGGCGGAGCTGCTGCTCTGCGAAGGAACGGAGCCGCCCGCTACCGACGCGACCGTGACGCCTCTGGAGCTGTACTGCTTCGAGGCGGAGACCGCGCGCTCCGTCCTGCTGGAGCACTTCCGGGTCGCCTCGCTGGCCGCCTTCGGCTGCGACGAGATGCCCCTCGCGACCTGCGCGGCGGGCGCCGTCATCCACTACCTGCGCGAGAACCAGAGGGCCGCCCTCGGCCACGTCAGCGCACTGTCCACCTACAATCCCACCCGCTTCATGCTTCTCGACGCGCAGACGCGCCGCAACCTGGAGCTATTCAGCGGCGGCCGGGACGGCGACAAACGCAACTCTCTCCTCAGCGTCCTCGACCTGACGCGGACGGCACTCGGCGCTCGCCTGTTGCGCCGCTGGCTGGGACAGCCCCTGCTCGACGTCGACGCCATCCGCGAGCGCCAGGACGGCGTCACCTGGTTCCACGAGAGCGCCGTCCGGCGCGGCGCGGCGGGCGAGGTGCTGGCGAAGATGCCGGACTTCGAGCGACTCCTCAGCCGGATCTCGAGCAGTATGGCGCTGCCGCGCGAGGTAGTCGCCCTCAGGCGCGGCCTTGAGCTTGTGCCCGCTCTGCGCGCGGTCCTCGACGAGGGGAAGGGCTGCGACGCGGTCGCCGCAGTGCTGTCCGGCCTCGACCCCTGCGACGACATCGTCGCGCTCATAGCGCAGGCGCTGGAGGACGAGCCGGCGAACGACCCGCAGGAGGGCGGCGTCGTGCGCAGCGGCTTCGCACCCGAGCTCGACGAGTTGCGCACCGTCACCCGCGACGTCCGACGCTACCTGGCGGAGCTGGAGGCGGCGGAGAGGGCGCGCAGCGGCATCAAGACGCTGAAGGTCGGCTACAACCGCGTCTTCGGCTACTACATCGAGGTCAGCCGGCCCAACCTCTCGCTCGTGCCAGACGACTATCAGCGGCGGCAGACGCTCGTCGGTGGGGAGCGCTTCGTCACGGAGCAGCTCAAGGAGTACGAGAGCCGCATCCTCAGCGCCCGCGAGCGCATCGGCGAGCTGGAGTCGGGCATCTTCCGGCAGGTCTGCGCCCAGGTCGCGGCCGACGGCAAGCGACTCCTCGCGCTGGCCGCCGCCGTTGCTGCTGTCGACGTGCGATTGGCGCTGGCCGAAGCGGCCTCGCGCTACGGCTACTGCCGGCCCGAGCTCGTGGCGGAAGGCGACATGATCGTCCGCGATGGCCGCCATCCCGTCGTCGAGCGCACGCTCGCCTCCGCCGGTGCCTTCGTCCCCAACGACGTCGACCTGTCGGCCGCGGACAGTCAGGTCATACTGCTGACCGGCCCCAACATGGCCGGCAAGTCGACCTACCTCCGCCAGGTCGCGCTCATCGTCCTCATGGCGCAGATCGGCAGTTTCGTGCCCGCGGCGTCTGCCCGCATCGGCCTCGTCGACCGCATCTTCACGCGCGTGGGCGCACAGGAAGACATCGCCTCGGGGCAATCGACGTTCATGGTGGAGATGCTGGAGACAGCGAACATCCTGCACAACGCCACGCCGCGCTCCCTCGTCATCCTCGACGAGATCGGCCGTGGCACGAGCACCTACGACGGCATGGCGAT
>JBGQNJ010000232.1:0-3263 GCA_041501065.1 Dehalococcoidia bacterium | reverse complement strand
TGCCCGCCAGCCGTCGCAGGCACTTCCGGTACCGCGCGAACTCGAGCGAGAGCGTCTGGCTGCGCAGGCGCTCCACGTCCACCGAAACAGGATAGGTCCGCACCCGCGTCAACCGGCCGCGTCGAGTTAGCGCGCCCTCGCCGGCGTCGACGGTGACATCCGGCAGGAAATGGCGGCAGGTGAGGGCGAAGTTGCGGGCGGAGACGTCGGTCTGGAAGCCGACGACGTCGGCGCTGAGGAGGCTGGCGCAGATCGCCCGAACGATGTCTCGCGGCAACTTCTCCCAGGCCTCCGGTCCGGGCCACGGGATGTGCAGGAAGTGCTGCAGGATGACGTCGGGCGCCATCTCGCGGACGTAGCCGGGGCACATGTAGAGGTGATAGTCCTGGATCATGACATAGGGTGGCGCGACCCCGCTCTCGACCTCGTCGACGACGGCGCGGGCGAAGGCGCGGTTTGCCGGCAGGTATCCCTCTTCCCAGCTTCGCCGGATCTGGCCGGCAAGGACCGCCCTGCGCAGGCCGTCCCACAGACCGTGCTGCAGGAACCAGAGGACCGGATTGCTGAAGACGCCGTAATAGCGACGGTAAGCTCGTCGGGGAAGGGCGACGAAGCGCTGCTGGCAGGAGTGGTCGCCGACTTGCACGCGATGGCGTCCCGCGCGGGCCATCCGGCGGTCGCCGTCGGTCATGGCGCTTGCTATCCAGACGAAGTCGGCCAGCGGCACGAGAGATGTGAGCGCGGTAGCGACGCCGCCGTTGCCGCCTTCGGCTTCCAGGCGTCCCGATTCGTCGAAGTGGTACTCGAGAGGTCCGCGATTACTGGCAAGGATGATGCGATTGGGGTGTCCCGGCGCTGTGTCGGCGTCCCTGCCGGTCGCGACGGCGTCGTCGTCCAGTCTGACGAGAGTGCGCATATCCCCCTTCAGGCCGAGCAGTCTCGGCGTTGCTCACATCCTGTGGCTCGCGCCGTTGTCGGGCGGGAGCTCCGAGTGCCGTCCCTGGCCTCGACTCGTGAGCATGGCCGCCCGCCGTCCAAGTCTCTGCGGAATGCTGCGACAGAGAAAAGGGGTGAGCTCGGGCCTAGCCGCCTTCATGCAGCCGGCACCCATTCCATTGTCGGCAGGAGAGAGCCTGAGTTTAGGGCTATTCTGTCTGTCGTTGGGGGGATTTTAGGCGGATAACGCCCGCGCCAGCGCCTCCAGGAACGCCGCGACCGCCGGCGGGTCCGGCAGCAGCAGGTCGGATTCAGCGGCGAGGGCGTCCGGCATGCCGTCGCCGGCTACGCCGATAGCGAGGGTCGCGAATCCGCACTCACGCATGCGTTTCAGCCCCCGCATCGCATCGATGTCGGTAACGTCGTCGCCCAGGAAGACGGTGCCTCTAAGGCCGCGCTCCCGGGCCAGGTCCTCGACGACCGTCCCTTTGTCGAGCGCCAGCGGCGGCCTTACCTCGATGACCATCTTGCCCTCGGCGACGACAAAGCGCGACGGCGGCAGCAAGCTGTCCAGTAGTCCCAGGATATGCCGCCGGATCTCGTCGGGCCGCGACGCTCCGCGATAGTGCAGCGAGAGGATCACGCCCTTGTTCTCGATGCGCACGTCCCGAGTCGCGCGCAGATCCCTCTCCAGCGTCGCCCGGAGCTCTCGCATCTCGCCCTCGAAGGCGGCGGCCTCGTTCCGGTAGCCTTTGACGGCATCCCATCGCTCCAGGCCGTGGTTGCCGACGTACAGGAGGTCGTCGAGGCCCACCATGCGACGCGCCTCCGCCGCCGTCCGGCCGGAGATGACCGCGACGAGGTCGAGCCAGGTGGCGAGCGCGTGCAGGGCGCGACGGCACTCCGGCAGTACGACCGCCTCTTCCGGCGAGGCGACGATTGGGCTGAGCGTGCCGTCGATGTCGCTGATCAGCGCCGACGGACGATCCTGCAGTACGCGCGTCGCGGCGGCGACAGCCTCTTCGAGCAGATTCGCGCTCATAAGCGTACGTTTAGCAGTCACGGGCCGTCGCTGTCAAACCTTGCGAGCTCTTCGTCGCGTCAGGTGCCTGGTCGAAACGAATCGATGTATAATTGCCGCGAGGGGCCCGTAGCTCAGCGGTAGAGCGGCCGGCTCATAACCGGTTGGTCGCAGGTTCGATCCCTGCCGGGCCCACCAGGGACAACGAACGTCGAATGAAGATCCCTCCGAAGATCGCCCCTCGATGACGGCAAGAACCTATCTCGAAGAAGTCCGGCGGCGGCTCAGCGTCTACCGTCCGCAACGCATCGAGCCTGGCGGGCGAGCATCCGCCGGCGTGCTCCTGCTCCTTTACGACGCGAACGGCGAGACGCACCTCCTGTTCACGAAGAGGACGGAGCTAGTAGAGCACCACAAGGGCGAGATCTGCTTCCCGGGCGGCCGCCAGGAAGCCACCGACGCCGATCTCTTTGCGACAGCGGTCCGCGAGACGTTCGAAGAGGTGGGCATCTCACCCGCGCACGTGGAGCGCATCGGTCAGCTCGACGACATCGTCTCCCGTGGCAGCAACTTCGTCATCTCGCCGTTCGTCGGCTTGCTGACCACTGTCGCTCCCTACCACTACAGCCACGCCGATCACGAGGTCGACGAGATACTGGAGATACCGCTGGCTCACCTCCTCGACGAGACCAACGGCGGACTAGAGCTACGCCACTTGGACGGCCAGGACATAGAGATGCGCTTCTACCGCTTCCATGACCATGTCATCTGGGGCGCTACGGCACGCATCCTCGCACAGTTCCTGGGTCTTCTCTCGGATGGCGGCGCGCCCGCCTAGCCGGGCTGGCGTCCGCCCTTCTTCGACGCCGCCTTTAGCCGCTGGTACTCGTCCCAGATCCGGCGTTCCCAGCCCAGTTCGCCCGGCTCGTAGTAGCGATGGCCCCGCAGGCGCTCCGGCAGGTGCTCCTGCTCGACGCGATGCTCGGGGAAGCTGTGTGCGTACTTGTAGTCGCGGCCGTAGCCCATTTCCCGCATCAGGCCCGTGACGGCGTTGCGCAGGTGCAGCGGCACGGGGTCGTTCCGCGTCTCGCGCGCATCGGCGACGGCGCGGCCATACGCCGTGAGGGCGGAGTTGCTCTTCGGCGCTGTCGCCAGGTAGATGGCGCACTCCGCCATGGGCAGATAGCCCTCCGGCATGCCGACGAAGTGCACCGCCTGCTGGCAGGCCGTCGCGATGACCAGCGCCTGTGGGTCGGCCAGGCCGACGTCTTCGGCCGCCAGGATCACCATGCGTCGCACGACGAAC
>JBGQNJ010000231.1:0-3263 GCA_041501065.1 Dehalococcoidia bacterium | reverse complement strand
GCGACTTCGGCGGCTGTCTGGACCTTGTGGCCGGCGTCCGTCGCCTGCTTCCACATGTCGCTGCCCGGAAGCTCGGCGACGAGCACCTGGCAGCCGCTATCGCGCAGGTTCAGCGCGTGGGCGTGCCCCTGGCTGCCGTAGCCGATGATGCCGATGGTCTTGCCCTGGAGAAGGGCGAGGTCCGCATCCTTGTCGTAGTAGATCTTGGCCATTCCAGGTTTCCTTTCTGAGCGGGAGGATTGAAGTTCCCCCCTACGGTCCTGTCCACGTGTTTCACGCCGAGACTGGAAAGTCTCGGCTACGATATTCATTGGCCCATCCTACATGAGGCTGCCGACGCGCGGCTTGCCCTGTCCGGCAGGGCGGTAGCGTTGCGTGGCTGCCCCTTCTTCCTCGACTGCGCTGACGGCACGGCCGCGCGTTACGGCGACGCGCCCGGTGCGCGCCAGCTCGCGGATGCCGTGGGGCCTGAGCATCTCGACGGCGGCGTCGATCTTGTCCTCGGTGCCGGTGATCTCGACGACTACCGTCTCCGGCGAGGCATCGACGATCTCGCCGTGGAAGATGTCGACGATCTCTATTATCGCGCCGCGGTTCGAGTCGCCGGCGTTCACCTTCATGAGCGCCAGCTCGCGCGTCACGATCTCCTCCTCCGCGAGGTCGCTGATCTTGACCACGTCGACGACCTTGTAGAGCTGCTTCGTCACCTGTTCGACGTCGCTGGCCGGGCCTCCGAGCACGAAGGTCATGCGCGAGAGGCCGGGTATTTCGCTGTGGCCGACGGCCAGGCTCTCGATGTTGAAGCCGCGCTGCCGCCACTTGCTGACGATGCGGTTCAGGACGCCGGGCTTGTTCTCGACGAGGGCGACTATGGTGTGTCTTGTGCCTTTCATCGTCTTGTCGTCACCTCCTTGCGGCTAGCTGCCGGCTTGGCCGCGGGTTTCGGGCGCTCCAGCGTCTGCGACAGGGCAGCGCCGGGCGGGACCATCGGGTAGACGCACTCCTCGGGCTTGACCTGGAAGTCGATCAGGACAGGGCCCGGGTGCGCGAGGGCTCGCAGTATCGTGCCTTCGACCTGCGCCTTGTCCGTGACACGCAGGCCCGCCATTCCGAAGGCCTCGGCCAGCTTGACGTAATCAGGACCGAACTCGCGTGTTGCGAAGATGCGGTTGCCGTAGAACATCTGCTGCCACTGGCGGACCATGCCCAGGAAGGAGTTGTTCATGATCGCGAACTTGACGGGTAGCTCGTGCTCGACGACGACGGCCAGCTCCTGCATCGTCATCTGGAAGCCGCCGTCGCCGCAGATGGCCCAGACAAGCTCCTTCGGATGGGCGAACTGGACGCCCATCGCGCCCGGCACGGCGAAGCCCATAGGGCCCAGGCCGCCGGAGGTGATGAAGCGGTTCGGCGTGTCGTTCCAGTAGTACTGCGCCGACCACATCTGGTGCTGGCCGACGTCGGTGACGACGTAGCCCTTGCCGCCGCTGAGCTCGTAGATCTTCTTGATGACGTACTGCGGCAGGAGGTCGTCGCCCTCCGGGATGTCGATCGAAGGGTGCTCCTCGCGCAGTTGGCGCAGGTGGGCAAGCCAGGGATCGTGCGACTTCGACTTGACCTTCGGGTTCAGTGCGGCCAGGACGCGCTTGACGTCGCCGACGATGGGCACGGTCGGCTTGACGTTCTTGCCGATCTCCGCCGGGTCGATGTCGATGTGGATGACGCGGGCGTGCGGCGCGAACTCCTTGAGGGCGCCGGTCACGCGGTCGTCGAAGCGCATGCCGAGGGCGATCAGCAGGTCGGCCTCGTTGATGGCGATGTTGTTCCAGTACATTCCGTGCATTCCCGGCATCCCCATGCAGAGAGGATGCGAGCCCGGGAAGCTGCTGATGCCCAGGAGCGTCGTGATGACCGGTATCTGGGCTTTCTCCGCCAGCTCCCGCAGCTCGTCGTAGGCGCCGGAGATGCGGACGCCGTGCCCCGCGAGAATGAGGGGTCGCTCCGCTTCGTCGATGAGCTGCGCGGCTTTCTTGATCTGCGCCGGATGGCCTTCGAGCGTCGGCTTGAAGCCGGGAAGATCGACGGTCTCCGGGTACTCGAACTCGGCTTCCTGGATGAAGACGTCGCGTGGCACGTCGATGAGGACCGGTCCCGGGCGCCCCGATCGCGCGATGTGGAACGCCTCGCGCATGGTCTCCGCCATGTCTTCGGCGCGCAGGACCAGCCAGTTGGCCTTGGTTATCGGCAGGCTGATGCCGGTTATGTCGGCCTCCTGGAAGCCGTCGCGGCCGATGAGCCAGGTCACGACCTGGCCGGTTATCGCCACTATCGGCACGGAGTCCATCCAGGCGTTGGCGATGCCGGTCACCAGGTTCGTGGCGCCCGGCCCAGAGGTGGCGCAGCAGACGCCGACTTTGCCGGTGGCGCGCGCGTAGGCGTCGGCGGCGTGGGCGGCGGACTGCTCGTGCCTGACGAGGATGTGCCTGACCTGCGGGTAGTGCTGGAAGGTGTCGTAGAAGGGCAGCGTTGAGCCGCCGGGTATGCCGAAGACCAGGTCGACGCCTTCGCGGACCAGGCACTCCATGATTATCTGGGCACCTGTCATTTGCATAGTCGAAACCCCCTTAATGGCAATGCGTCGAACATGACGCTAACCGTAGACGTTGGAGAACTGTGTTGGGGCCGCCCTGTCGAGGACGGCGGGCGCTGCGTTAGTACTTCAGCGCCGGCTCGTTGGGAACCAGCGTCCCGCGGGCAAGCGAGCCACCGCCCAGCGGGAGGCGACGTAAGGGGAGCAAAGCTACGGCACGGTCCCGGACGACGTCGACCCGGCGGGCCATCGTCATCGCGGAGACCGCTGACGCTCCTAGGAGAGGATGTCTAGCAGAGTTCATGGGTTGATTATCGGCTACTTGCTGCATGTTGATAAAGGCCATATGGTGCTGGCCACGTCGCACGCCGCCTTCGGCGACGGCTCGCGGCAACGGGAGGACTGAAGTCCTCCCCTACATTGAATGGCTCTAACAAAAGACCCGCCCCAAAGGGATCCCATGGGACGGGAGTGTACCACCCTTGTCATCCGCCTCTGGCGGACCAGCTTCAGCGCTGTAACGGTCGCTTTCCGTCCGGACCTACCTTCCCGTACGGGTTCTGGGCCCGGCGGCTCCGGGGCGAGTTCGGGGTTCCTGTGTCGCCGGCTTTCACCTTTGCGCCGGCTCTCTGAGGCACAGCGGAAGGGCCCTACTACTCCCCTTCGTAGCCTT